>JAFAYS010000153.1 GCA_019240175.1 Chloroflexota bacterium
GTGGTCTGCACGCGGGCGCACAGAGCTTCTGGCTGATGCTGTGGGGCGAGAAGGTCGAGTTCATTAATCCTGACGATGAGCTTGAGCCGGAGCCGGTGCCGTACGCCGAAGAGCTTAAAGCCAAGCGGCCACCACGGCCAGCGCTCAACGGCGGGACGAAAGCTGCCGAGAATCGCCCGGCCTTGCCGCCACCACCCACCGACGACGAGCTCCAGCGCCAGATGATCTTTACCCCAATCGCCGCCCGCCCGACGCAGGCTAGCCTGTTCAATCGGCCTGAGACTCAGGGCGCGACAGGCGAACCGCTCAGTCCCAAGCGCGTCGCGCTGGCCAACGCCGAGACGCAGCGGATTGATATATCGCAGATCAAGGCCGAGACCGGCGCTGCACCGATGCCCGCTGCCTCCGGCTCCGTGGCTTCCGCTCCGCTGTCCAAGGCCGCGCAGGCCAAAGCCGAGGCAGCAAATCAAGATAAAGAAACGGTCGATCAGGAGATCGCCGAGATCGACGCCAGCATTCCGCGCCAGGCCTGGCCGGTGCCTAGCGTCACGATGCTCGACAACTTCAGCGAGAACGAGGTCGACGATAACGAGAAGCGCTCCAAGGCCCGGATCATTGAGGACACGCTGGCGTCATTCAAGATCGAGGCGCAGGTGGTGGGCATGAATCCCGGCCCGGCGGTGACGCAGTATCAGCTACAGCCGGCGGTCGGCGTGAAAGTTAGCCGCATCACGGGCCTGGAAAAAGATCTGGCCCTGGCCCTGGCCGCGCCGTCGATCCGCCTGGAAGCGCCGATCCCCGGCACGTCCTACATCGGTATCGAGATTCCCAACATGTCGATCGGCTCGGTCTCGATGAAAGAAGTGCTCGATACCGACGAGTTCTCGGCGCATAACGGTCGGCTCAAGCTAGCGCTCGGCAAAGATGTGTCGGGCACGCCGGTGATCACAGATATGGCCAAAGCGCCGCATCTGCTGATCGCAGGCTCGACCGGCTCCGGTAAGTCGGTGGCGGTCAACTCGATCGTATGTACGCTGCTGATGCAGTACACGCCGGAGGACCTCAAGTTCATCATGGTCGATCCCAAGATGGTCGAGCTGATCGTGTACAACCATATTCCGCATCTGCTCGCACCAGTGGTAACGGAGCTTGAGCGCGTGGTGAGCTTGCTCAAGTGGGCCGTGCGCGAGATGGAGCGGCGCTACAAGCTGCTGGCACAAAAAGGCTTTCGCAACATCGAGTCGTATAACAAGGTGGCCAAGAAAGGCGGCGCAGGGCTGGAGCCGCTGCCCTACATCGTGATCATCATCGACGAGCTGGCGGATCTGATGATGATGGCACCTGACGAGGTCGAGACGCTGGTCTGCCGGTTGGCGCAGATGGCCCGCGCGATCGGTATTCATCTAATCCTGGCAACGCAGCGGCCATCCGTCGACGTGGTGACCGGCCTGATCAAGGCCAACTTCCCGACGCGCATGGCCTTCGCGGTCACCTCGCAGATCGACTCGCGGGTGATTCTGGATCAGACCGGCGCTGAGCAGTTGCTCGGTCGCGGCGATATGCTCTACCTGGCCTCGGACGCGCCCAAGCCGATCCGCGTGCAGGGCACCTATGTCTCGGATCGCGAGATCGAGTCGCTGACGCGCTTCTGGCGCGCGGCCCAAAAGCCGAGCGACGAGCCGGGCGCCGCGCCGGGCAAGAAGCCGCTGCCGCTTAAGCCGATCGTGCGTGAGGGCCAGAACGGCGCAGATCCAGCGGCTACAAATTCAGGTGGCGAGGTGGCAGGCGTTGAGCCGACGCTGGCCGTCTCGCCAATGGCGGTCTCGCCGCTGCCGGACTCGCACAGCGGCCAGCTCAACGCCGAGGAGCAGGACGAGCTGCTGCCCAAAGCGATCCAGCTGGTGCGCCAGCATGAGCGCGCCTCGGCCTCGCTGCTGCAACGACGGCTGCGGATCGGCTACTCTAAGGCGGCGCAGTTGATCGAAATGCTGGAGCAGCGCGGCATCGTCGGGCCGGCTGAGGGCGGGCGCTCCCGCGAGGTGCTCCACGACGATTTGAACGACGGCGGACTCTAACGCACATCTCATCGATCAAACGGCTTTCGGGGCGTATGCAATACGCCCCGTTTACGTTCTCAAACCTCGATCAAGGATAGATCTTTTCCCCTTTTTCCAACATCTCGATAAACTGCTGAATCCGCCGGGCGCGCGTCTCGGGCTTCTTCGCTGTGTGGATGCGCATCAGGATCGCGAAGCGATTCTGGCTGTTGAGCGTGGCGAAAAACGCGCCGGCCTGCGGATGCTTGTCGAGCTCGGCTTGCAGATCTTCCGGCACCGTCGCGCGGCTTGGCGGGTCGTAGGCTGCCTCCCAGCGTCCGTCTTGCTTGGCCCGCTCGATCTCTTTGAGTCCGGCTGGCTGCATCTTGCCGCTTTCGATCAGCGCCGCGACTTTCCCCTGATTGATCTTCGACCAGGCGCTGCGTGGCCTGCGCGGCGTGAACTTTTGCAAGAACGACGACTCATCGTATGTTTTTTTCTGGCCGTCGATCCAGCCGTAGCACAGCGCCACGTCGAGCGCTTCCGCGTAGGTGACCGACGCGATGCCTGAGGCTTTTTTGGCGATCTGTAGCCACACGCCGGGCGACTCGGCATAGTGTTGATCGAGCCATTCTTCCCACGCTTGTTGCCGCGCGAACTGCACGATCGGCAGCTCTTTAGATGGTTTGTCGGAAGATTTCACGTCCGCTTCGCTCCTTTTACCCCAAGATAAACTGCGCCTCGGGATCACTACGTATAGGTTAGCACATTCGCGATGTTGGCTGCCGCCAGCGTAGCAAGAAGCGGTACGCACAGTGCATACCGCTTGTCGCTGATTTATCGTCTGGGATGTGTGGTGTGGAGCTAGGGCACGGCACAGGCTGGAACGGTAATCGTTTGCTCGTGCCAATCCCAGGTTTGCGAGAGCACATACGGCTGCGCGACCAGCACCTGGTAGCTGCTGCCGCAGGTCAGTCCGGAGATCGTGTGCGACATGGTTGAGCCAACCGAGCCGTACTGATAGCGTGTGGTTTGGTTAACGTCGCACGGGTAGTAGGCGGGATTGGTGCTGGGCTTCCAGCAGACGCGGGCTACATCCGCGCCGGTGGTGGGCGAGTCTTCTTGTCCGCGGATTGTCCAGTTGATCGTTACCGCGCTGGCCGTGCGGTTACTGTACCAGAGGCTGAAGCCAAGCCAGGCTTTGGCCGCCGGTGCCAGCGCCAGCGCGCCGATCACCAGGGCTAGCATTACCGCCGCAGACACGACCTTCCTGCCACGCACAAACTGGGCTGTCATCATCGTCACCTGCTCCTTGTGTTGTTGGACAGATGGGATCTTGGCTTGAGGGGTACGCTCACTATAGCATTAGATTTAAGCGGCGTCCATGCTCTAGCCGAGAATGCCACAATTCGTGGTGTATAATTGCGCCTCGATATATTGCTTGTGATGTTCTGCCAGCTATGCGCCTTGGCATGGTTGGCCTTGAGTTGAGCATGATAGCTGAGCGGATAAAAGGTTTTTCGGCGGATCGATCGGTGGGCTGGCTGCGGGCCATAGTTTCCTCGGCCTGGCTGGTGGCGCTGCTGCTGGGCCTGATCGCGTTTGTGCCACGGGCGCTGAATCTTGCCGATTTTTACACGATCGATGAGGCATATCATTGGCAGCTGCGGGTACGCCTCTTCGCCGCCGCGCTAGCCGATCGCAACTGGGCCGGCACGATCTTGACGGGACACCCCGGCGTGACGACGACCTGGCTGGGCGGCATCGGGCGCTGGCTGAGCTTGCAGGCGGGCGTGGGCGAGCCGAGCTTTCGTGACGGCGCGACCTATCTTTCGTATATGCGGCTGCCGCTGGTCGTCGTCAACAGCGCGACGGTGGCGCTGGGCTACCTGATGCTGCGACGGTTGCTCAATCCCTGGGCCGCGCTGCTGGCTGGTTTGCTGTGGGCCGGATCGCCGTTCTTGATCGCGCACAGCCGCCTGCTGCATGTCGACGCGCTGCTGACGTCGTTTGTGACGCTGAGCCTGCTACTGTTGATCATTGCGATCGAGGCCGTGCGCGAAGAGCTAGCCGCCGAAGCTCGATCGCGCTTCAGCCCGCGCGCTCACCTGGCCGCGCTGATCGGCTCGGGCGCGCTGGGCGGTCTGGCGCTGCTATCGAAAGGCCCGGCGCTGGTCTGGCTGCCGCTGGCGGGATTGTTTCTATTTGCTTTCGGTCCCGCTGCCGGCATCTGGCTGCGGCTGCGCTGGTCGTTGGGGCGTTACCTGATCTGGTTTGGCAGCTTGGCGCTTACGATCTTTGCGGTCTGGCCGGCGATGTGGGTCGCGCCGGTCGAGGCGATCGGGCGGGTGATCAGCGAGGTGCTGGTCAACGGCGGACAGCCGCATCACTCGGGCAACTATTTTCTGGGCCAGCCGATCGGCGATCCGGGCTGGATCTTCTACCCGCTGGTCGTGCTGTGGCGCAACACGCCTATGAGCCTGCTGGGCCTGCTGCTGCTGCCGCTGGCGCTGCGTGCGCGCAGCCGTGAGCGACGCGTTCTGCTGATCCTGCTGCTGTTTGCGCTCTGGTTCGGCCTGGCGTTGAGCGCGGGAGCCAAGAAGTTCGATCGCTACCTGCTGCCGATCTGGCCGGCCACCGAGATTCTGGCGGCGGCTGGTCTGGTCGCTGGCGCTGGCTGGCTCGGGCGCTGGCTGAGTCGAGAGGATACTGCGCGTAAGACGACGCTGCGATCGATGGTTCAGGTGG
>JAFAYS010000232.1 GCA_019240175.1 Chloroflexota bacterium
CGTTGATCACGGTAAGATATGCGCGGTTATTGGCGACGATGACCTGCTTCAAGCCGTTTGCCGGGGTGTAGCTGCCGCGTAGCGCGGGACTGGTGGGATTGCTCACGTCGACAATCTGTAGCTCCGCTATCCTATTGACCAGGTAGACCAGATTGCCCACAAGCTGAATATCAGTGATCGAGAGCGTCGCGCCTTTATAGGTGCCCAGCACTGCGGGACTGGCCGGATTACTCACATCCAGGATCGTCAGGCCGCTATTGCCACTCATGCTCTGGCTATCGGCCACATACGCGCGATTGCCGCTGACCGACACGCTCGTTGCGTAGTCCGGAAACGCAAAGCTGCCGCGCAGGGCCGGGCTGGCGGGATTGCTCACGTCGACGATCTGCAAGCCGTTCCGCCCCAGCGTAATGTATGCCAGTGACCCTACGATCGCAAGATCGGTGGGATTGTACGGCAGACGGTAGGTGCTGCGCAGAGTCGGCTGGCTGGGATCGCTGACGTCGAGGATGTGCAGCGCCTCGTAGTCGATCAGATCGCCCACCAGCACGTAGGCCAGATTGCCGGCAACCTGCACGTTGATCGTTGTGCCGGTGATCGGATAGCTGCCGAGCAGCTGCGGACTGTCCGCATTGCTCACATCCGCGATCTGCAACCCCTCCCAGGAGGCCGCGATATACGCGGTATTGCCGACAATATCCGCTGCTAGCGGAAAATCCGGCAGTGGGAGATAGCCACGCTTGCTGGGCTGCGTCGGATCGCTGACATCAACGATCCGTACCCCGCCGCCTTCGCCGACGTAGGCCAGTGAGCCCGCGACGCCGAGCACATCAACTGTGCCGCCGAAGCTGCTGATAAGTTCAATCGGGGCGGCGGTAGCTTCCGGTGCCGTGGTGACGTCGATGCTTTGGGCGCGTGCGGCAGTGGATCGCTGGGTGACTAAGAGCGAACACAACATGACCAGCGCGATCAGCGCGATCGCAGGACGAAACCGATGTTGAAGCACAACCTGCTCGCTTTCTTACTAAGCTGTGGGGGTGCAGACGATTGTAATCAGGTGGCGAGGCCAGCGTCAATGGTGCAACGCTGAGAAAAAGTTTTGGGCATGAAGCGGCACACATGCGAGGCTGGTCCGGATTAGATCAGTTTGTGGCAAATCGATGGCTCGTCATTCACCTCGCTTGCTTGGGGAGCTGCTGCGATCATAGGTAGTAGCGAGGGCTGCTTCAATACTATTGCCGTGATAGAACCGGAGTTAAATACTGATAAAAAAACAGGACGTGGATAATTTCCACGTCCTGTCGTGTCCAATGCTGGCTGAAACTACTGCGCGACCGCTTCTTCCTGGTTCCAATCCACGAAGTAGCGCACGCGATCTTTCTTGAACTCTTTGGTCGAGAAGAGGATCACGTACTCGGTCACGCCCAGCGGCCTCAGCTCCTCGGCGATCTGACGCCCGATCTCCTGCGCATTCTCGCGGGAGCGCGCGTGGACCATCGAGAAGAAGTTGTACGGCCAGTCCTCGTAGACCGGGCGGCGATAGCAGTGCGAGACCGTCGAGTAGGCCGCCGCGATGCGTCCGGCTTCGTCAACTTTGTCCTCGGGCACTTTCCAGGTGATCATGCCGTTGTCGGTAAAGCCGGCCTTCTGATGGCGCAGGATCGCCGCGACGCGCCGCAGGTAGTTCATGCGCTGCATCTCGTCGAACCAGGCGAAAAGCTCGTCTTCGCTGATGCCGGCCTGCTGAGCCAGCAGCTTGAACGGCTCCTCGACCAGCGGCAGATCGTCCTGGGTGGCGCGAATCAGCTCTTTGTCGCGCTCGCTCAACGGCCGAAGCTCGTCGGCCTTGACGTATTTCTGCGTCTCCTTGCCGACCTTGGTTTCGTCCTGCTCCATATCGAGCTTGACCGCGATCTTGTACATCTTGAGCGTCGGCAGCATGCGCACTTTCTCAACGCCCGCGCGATCGGTCAGCCGCTTGATCTCGGTCTCCAGATCCTGCTCGGGCGGCACCGCGATCGTGAACCACATGTTGAAGTAGTGATCGCGGCGATAGTTGTGCGACACGCCCGGATGGCTGTTGACGATCGCTGCGGCCTCTTCCAGGCGCTCCGGCGCGACGCGCACCGCGACCAGGCTGGATTTGTAGCCCAGCTTGCGCGTGTCGAAGATTGGGCTGATCTGCCGTACCACGCCGATCTCACGCAGCCGCCCGATGCGCTGTAGCACATCCGCCTCGGTGGTGCCGACTTCTTCCGCCAGCACCTGCCAGGGCCGCGACACCACCGGGAACTTCCACTGCATGGTGTTGACCAGCTTCTTGTCGATCGCGTCCATCTGATCATCGACGCGCGCCGGCAGCTCCACGGCCTGCGCTGGCTCTTCCGGCGTAGCCTGCGCTTCCAGCTTCTGCGGCCCGACCAGCACGGTGTCGCCCTCGATCTTGACCTGGTAGGCCGGCACCGGGCCGCGCGCCGGAGCGCAGAGCGCCGCGCCGGTCTCCAGATCGAACTGGGCGCTGTGCCAGGGACAGGTTACCGTGCCGTTGCTGACCTCGCCGTCGACCAGCGGGCCGCGCGCGTGCGAGCAGCGA
>JAFAYS010000233.1 GCA_019240175.1 Chloroflexota bacterium
ACAGTCCAGCTGCGCGCATCGCCCAGCGCAAACGAAATCTGCGCCGATCGAGCGTACACTGCCGCGTTGGTCTCGGCGATCGCCAGCCGCAGCGGATCGATGTCGAGGCCCAGTACCGAGCCAGCCTCGGCCAGCTCTAGCGCATCGCCGCCGATCGAGCAGCAAATATCGTAGATCGGGCCGTCCACCTGGGCGTAGCGCTGCGCCCGGTGTCGCGCAACCAGCTCGCCGCTGGCCTGCTCAAGCGCCTCGCGCGTGAAATACATCTGCTCGGCGCGGCTAAACTTAGCCCGGGCACGCTGGCGCAGCAGCACGGTTTCCAGCGCCGCCGAGGCTAGATCCGGCACAAACTCCTTGCGCAGCGCGGCCAGATCCCGCAGCAGTGTCGCATCGGTGGGCTTGAGGCGCTCAGCGGCCAGCAGCGCGGCCTGACCGTTTGGCGTGAGCAGCTGGCGAAACGAATCGAGTGTTAGCATACTGGCTATTGTAACGGCGATTAAAAGGATGTGCGGGCCGACGAACGTGGTCGGCCCGCAGGTGGGGAGCTGCACTGATGTCTAGCGCGATCAAGCCTGGCGCTCGACCGTCGCAACGCCCGCGACGGATGCCGGTACATTTCTTAGGGGGCGGAACGCTGGCATCGTCACGTCATCGAAGGTGATCAGTTGCGGAAACATCAGTCCAGCATGCTCGTCGTTGAGCAGCATCCGGCGATTTCAGCGTAGCAGGGAGCTACATCGCCGGGGCGTTACCGTTGTACAAACGGTTGCGGATCTCAAGAATATCGGCGCGCAATCGCGAGTCGGTGTTGATGTCTTCGCCGATTTTCTCGCAGCCGTGCAGCACCGTCGTATGATCGCGACCAAACGTGCGACCGATCTCGACCAGACTCGACTCGGTTTCTTCACGCATCAGGTACATCGCGACCTGGCGCGGCACGACAATGTTGCGTGAGCGCTGGCGACCGCGCAAGATGCGGCTATCGATGCCGTAGTAGGTCGACACCGATTCGAGGATCGATTCGTTGGTGATGCGCTGGCGACGCGAGTTTTCCAGCAGCTCGCTGAGCGCGGTGGCGGCTAGCTCTACCGTGATCGACTGGCGATTCAGGTTGGCAAAGGCGACTACGCGATTGAGGCTGCCCTCAAGCTCGCGGATGTTCGACTGGATGCGATGCGCCACAAAGTCGATGACCTCATCGGGAACGCGCACATTCAACGACTCGGCCTTGCCGCGCAGAATCGCGGTACGCGTTTCAAGATCGGGCGACTGCACATCCACGATCAGGCCCCACTCGAAGCGGGAGCGCATGCGCTCTTCCAGCGTCACGATCGCCTTGGGCGGCTTATCGGAGCTGATCACGATCTGCTTGCCCGCGCCGTGGAGCGTGTTGAACGTGTGGAAAAACTCTTCCTGCGTCGCTTCTTTGCCGGTGATGAACTGAATATCGTCGATCAGCAGCACGTCAATGTTGCGGTAGCGCAGGCGAAACTCTTCGGTATTCTGCCGCCGGATCGCGTTGATCAGATCGTTGGTGAACTTCTCCGACGACACATACAGCACGTTAACTTCGGGATTGGCATCCAGCGCGTAGTTGCCGATCGCGTGTAGCAGGTGGGTCTTGCCCAGTCCCACGCCGCCGTACAAAAAGAGCGGATTATAGGCACTCGCCGGATGCTCCGCCACCGCCAGACAGGCCGCGTGCGCCAGCCGGTTGGACGAGCCGACGATATACGAGCCAAAAGTGTAGCGCGGGTTGAGCATCGCCGTGCGTGGCGTGGGTAGCTCAAGCTGCTGGGCATTACTGGCGTGCATACGTGACGTGGTGTAACCATTGCCATTCTGGCCATTGACTTTCGTGGTGTAGCCAATGGTCTTTGGCACGCTTTGCTCATCGTCGGTATCCGCAACGGCAGCTTCGCCGGCATTGCCGATCACCACCTGAATCTGAACCGGATAACCCAAAATGGTATGCAGGGCATCGCGGATTGGATTGACGTAGCGACCTTCCAGCTTTTCACGCGCGAAGATGTTGGGCGTACCGATGATCGCCTGGTTGTCGGCGAGATCGACCAAGGTGGTTTCCTTGATCCAGGTATCGAACTCACTTCGCGGCAGCTGAAGCTGGAGATCGCCGAGCGCAGCCTGCCAAATCTGTTTGGTATTCAAAAATGCCTCCTACACACCACCAGTCAGTCTGGGACATGGTGAACGCCACAGAGCGCCGTTTGTAGGGATAATTTGTATTAATTAGTGCGCTTG
>JAFAYS010000266.1 GCA_019240175.1 Chloroflexota bacterium
AGCTGGGACAGTGCGCCACACCGGTCTGCGTCCGCCCCAGCCGCCCGATCTCGTCGGGTTGTGGATGCACCATGTGCGCGTGCCACACATCCCCGCCGACCCAGCCCAGATCTTCGGCTAGCTCGACCGGCGTGCGGCCAAACGTCGCCAGGCAGTACTCGTGCTCGTCCCGCGTTTCCGCCAGGTGCGTGTGCGAGTGTACGCCATACGCGCGCGCCAGCGCGATGCTTTCGCGCATCAGGTTGGGCGAGACCGAGAAAGGCGAGCACGGCGCGAGCACGATCCGCAGCATCGCGTAGCGCTCGGCATCGTGATACTCCTCGATCAGCCGGCGCGAGTCCTGCAAAATAGCGGCCTCGTGCTCCACCACGCGGTCCGGCGGCAGGCCACCCTGCGACTCGCCGACCGACATCGAGCCACGCGCCGCGTGAAAGCGAAAGCCCATCTCGACCGCCGCCTGGATCTGATCGTCGAGGCGCGCGCCGTTGGGCCAGATGTAGGTGTGATCGCTGGCCGTCGTGCAGCCCGACAGCATCAGCTCGGCGATCGCGACCTTGGTGCTCACGGCGATCGCCTGGGGTGTGAGCCCGGCCCAGATCGGATACAGCGTGCGCAGCCAGTTGAACAGATTGGCATCCTGCGCCGCCGGAACGTTACGCGTCAGCGTCTGGTAGAAATGGTGGTGGGTGTTGACCAGGCCCGGCAGCACGATCATGTTGCGCGCGTCGATTACCTGATCGGCGTGGTCGGGCAGCTCGGCGCTGGGGCCAACCTGCTGAATCACGTTGTCCACGACATAGATTCCGGCATCGGGCCAGCGCGTATCGGCGGCGTCCATCGTCACCAGCAGGGCGGCGTGCTTAACCAAGAGTGAGGCCATGCAATCTCCGTTTCGCCAGGTATGCTACACTAGGCCCACTATACTATCGGGCCTACGTAGGGTCAATCTTCTGCCGCAACCAGCCTGGCTACAAGGAGCAGCTATGCCAAATGCACGGATCGCCGTGTCGGATCTCAACAGCATGGATCAGGAAGCATTTGTCGCGGCGTTGGCTGGAATCTTTGAAGGGCCGCCCTGGATCGTCCGTCAGACCTGGCACGACCGCCCCTTCGCCGGTCGCGACGATCTACACCGCGCGCTGTGCGCCGTGATGAATAGCGCGCCGGTCGAGCAGCAGATTGCCCTGATCCGCGCGCATCCCGATCTGGTCGGCAAGGCGGCGCTGGCCGGCACGCTCACGCCCGCATCCACCGGCGAGCAGGCGGCGGCGGGGCTGGATCGGCTGACACCTGAGGAGATCGCGACTTTCCAGGATCTCAACGCGCGCTATCACGAAACCTTTGGCTTTCCTTTTGTGATCTGCGCCCGCGAAAACAAAAAAGCCAGCATCCTGGCCGGCTTTACCACGCGGCTCGCCAACACCCGCGAGCAAGAGATCGCGACGGCGCTGCAAGAGATCGCCAAGATCGCCAATCTGCGCTTGAACGACACAGTGATCTGATTGGGAGAACCTAGAACCCAGAACCTAGAACCTAGAATAGGTAGCGGGTTGTTCTTTGTTCTAAGCATATTGCTTTCTACCACGCATCCGAGGAGCTGCCCATGAGCACAAACATCAGCTATGGCAAAGGCGACATAACGCTGTATCGCACCTATGCCCGGCCTTTGAGCGGCCTTGCGTCGATCCCGGAGTCCGCGTTCACCGGCAGGCCGAACACGCTCTTTGCCGTGAACGTGATGGTCGAGGTGTTTGGCGATAATTTTCTGCCCGCTTACACCGAGGGCGATAACTCCAACGTCGTCGCGACCGATACGATGAAGAACTTCGTGCTCAAGCAGGCGCTGGCCTTCGACGGCGCGACGCTGGAAGGGCTGCTGGATTTTCTCGGGCGGCAGTTCCTGTCCACGTATCCGGTGATGCAGTCGCTGCGGATGTCGGGCAGCGAGCAGCCGTTTGTTGCCGCGCGCGTGCCAGGTGACAACGGCCAGAGCTTCGGCGACAGCGACGTGCTCTTCAGCCGCACCCACGACGACGCGGCGGTCGCGACGATCGATTTGGGGCGCTCAGGCGACGATATTGTGGTTGCGGATCACCAGTGCGGGCGGGTCGGCTTGCAGCTGATCAAGCTGACTGGCAGCTCGTTTGCCAGCTTTGCCCGCGATAACTACACGACGCTGCCGGAGCAGATCGATCGTCCGCTGTTCATCTATCTGGATATTCACTGGAAGTACGCCGACGCCGCGCAGATGCTGGGCCACGATCCCGCGCACTACATCGCCGCCGAGCAGGTTCGCGATGTTGCGCAGGTGGTCTTTCACCAGTTCGTGAGCAAGTCGATCCAGCATCTGGTGCGCGAGATCGGCCTGCGCCTACTTGAACGCTTTCCGCAGATGGCCGAGGTCTCGTTTTCGGCGCAAAATCGGCTGTGGGACACTGCGGTCGTCGCGGATGACGATCCGACGCGCAAGGTCTACTGCGATCCGCGCCCGCCGTACGGCCTGATCCGCCTGACCATGACGCGGGAGTAATGGCCCTCACCCCCTGGCCCCCTCTCCCGCCGCAGGCGAGGGGGAAATTAGGCTCGATTTTTCTAGAATGGAAGACTCATGACAGGCCGGCTAACAACTCATGTTCTCGACACCGCGCAGGGCCGTCCGGCGGCAAACATGCGGATCGAGCTTTGGCGGCTCGAGTCCGACGAGCGATCGCTGCTCAAAACCACGCGCACCAATGCCGACGGTCGCACCGACGGGCCGCTGCTGGCGGACGCCGAGCTGATCGCCGGCGTGTATGAGCTCGTCTTCGCGGTCGGTGACTACTTCGCGGAGCAGCCGGTGACGACGACCATGCCGCCATTTTTGGATCGTGTGCCGATTCGCTTTGGCATCGC
>JAFAYS010000293.1 GCA_019240175.1 Chloroflexota bacterium
CAGCACCTTGACCAGCCCGCGCCGCGTCGGGAAGTGCGTGCGCAGCTCCTGAACCGACAGCAGCGGCTCCACTGTCGGCACCGATGATGTAGCAGATTGAGTCATAGCGCCCGGCGGTCGATCGATCTCGAACATACCCAACCTATACTAGGCGACCCACAGCAACTACGGTGTGCGCCGTGGATCGAGCAAATCTTGCAGCCCATCGCCGATCAAATTGAACGCCAGCACTGTCACACCGATTGCCAGGCCGGGAAACGTGTACACCCACCAGTGACCCTGCAAAAACTCTTGCAGACCCATCGCGATCATCACGCCCCACTCGGCGGTCGGCACGGCCACGCCCAGCCCGATAAAGCTCAAGCCCGCCGCTTCGAGGATCGCCCAGCCGGATTGCAGCGTTGAGGTGACCAGAATCGGCGCGAGGGCGTTGGGAAACAGATGCCGGAAGAGCACGCGTGGCCCCGAGTTGCCGATCGCCACTGCCGACATGGCGTACTGTGTCTGCTTGAGACTCAGAATCAGGTTGCGCATCAGCCGCGCATAGCCTGGAATATTTAGCGCTGCCGTCGCGACGATCACCGTGAGCAGGCCGGGACCCAGCGCAAAGGCGATGCCCATGGCAAAAATAAAGCGCGGAAACGCCTGCAACATATCCATCAGGCGCATGGTCGCCTCGTCAACAAAGCGGCCAACGTAGCCCGAGACGCCGCCGATCACGCTGCCGATGACCGCTGAGACCGCCACCGAGGCCAGCGCGATCAGCAGATCCAGCCGCGCACCGTAAAGCACCCGCGAAAAAATATCGTGGCCGAACTGATCCGTGCCGAACCAGTGGCTGCTGTTGGGCGGCAGCGTCGCCCGCGCCAGATCCAGCTCGTACGGATCATAGGGCGCGATCAGTGGAGCCAGCAGCGCCGCCAGCAGGATGATGGTCAGCAGCACCAGGCCGATCATGCTGGTGAAATTATGCCGCAACGTCCACCAGGCATCGGCCAAGCGAGCGCCCTGCGGCGCGGCATCGTCGCCGTCGACCAGCGCGGCGGCAGGTAGCGTGTTGAAGTTGCTCATGCGTACTCCACCCGTGGATCGATCGCGGCGATCAGCAGATCGACGACGAGGTAGATCAGCACATAGAACAGCGTGATCAGCAGGATGAAGCCCTGGATCGCCGGAAAATCGCTGGCTAAGATCGCGTTGTAGGAATAGGTTCCCAGGCCGGGCCAGGCAAAAACCAGCTCGACCAGCACCTCGCCGCCCAGCGCGTAGCCAAACACACCCGCGATCATGGTCAAAATCGGGATCAGCGCGTTTTTCAGCGCATGCTGGAAGATAATCACGCGAGTCGGCAATCCCAGCGCCCGCGCCGTACGAATATAGTCAGACTCCAGGGCGTCGATCATCGAGGAGCGCGTCATGCGGGCCAGCGGTGCCAGCGCGGTAAACGCCACGATCACCACGGGCAGCGCCAGATGCGCCGCCGCCGAGCGAAAAACCGCCCAATCGCCGACCAGCGCCGAGTCGATCAGCAGCCAGCCGGTGATGCGCTCCGGCTCGATCAGGCTAGTCGCAAGGCGGCCCAGCGGCGCGGGAGCCACGCCCAGCTTGACGAAAAAGACCTGCAGCAGGATCAGGCCGAGCCAGAAGATCGGCATCGACACGCCGATCACGCTGACCACACGGCCCAGCTGATCGACCCAGGTATCTTTGGCTACTGCGCTGGCAATTCCCAGCGGCAGCGCCAGCACGATCGCCAGCAGCATACCGAGCGTGGTCAGCTCAAGCGAGATCGGCAGTCGCTCCCAGAGATCCTGCGCCACTGGCCGCGCTGTCGAGTACGAGACGCCGAGATCGCCATGCACGACGAGATCCCGAACATACAAGGAGAACTGCTGAATCACCGGCAGATCTAGCCGTGCCTCGCGCATCATTTCGGCTTTCTGCTCAGCGCTGGCAAACGGCCCAGCCACACGATCGATCGGGTTGCCCGGCAGGACGCGCGTCAACAAAAAGGTGATCAGGGTGACGCCCAGCAGCACCGGGATCACCCACAGCAGACGACGGATAGCATAACCCAGAAAGCGCATAGATCTACCCTGAGCTACTGCTTATCCATGTAGAAGAAGCGCGGCAACTCGTCGTTGAGATACGCATAGCCCTGGATGTTCTTGCGCATCGGCACGTTCCAGTTGGGCTGCACCAGATACACATGCGACACATCCTCGGCCATGATCTGCTGAATCTCTTTGACGGCTGCCAGACGCGCATCCTGATCCGTGCTGAGCGTGTACTGCTTGATCAGATCGTCGACGCGCGCGTTCTTGAAGCGCCCGTAGTTGGCCGGACTGTCGGAGCGCGCCAGCCACGAGAGATGATAAAACGGATCGTTGACCCACGAGATCCAGTTGTCGACAAAAAACTGGAGCTTGCCGGCCTGCTGCTGCTCGTTGAAGGCCGCGAACGCGATCTTTTCGATCGTGACGTTCATGCCGATCTGCTTGAGATTGTTGGCGACCAGCACCGCCGTGCGCTCGTCTTCCTCGTTGCCGATGCGCACCGACAGCTTGATCGGCGGCAAGCCTGCACCGCCAGCAAAGCCGGCCTGCGCCAGCGCTTCTTTGGCCTTGTCGAGATCAGTGTTGTAGGTCCAGAACGATGGGTCGTGGCCGGGCATGCCTTTGGTCACCAGCGACATTGAGCGCGTGGCGTAGTTTTTGTACACATCCTTGACGATCGAGTCGTAGGGCGTGGCATAGGCGACGGCCTGGCGGACCTGCTGATTGTCGAAGGGCGCGATCTCGTGGTTGAGCTGGAGATGCACCGAGCGCGTCGTCGGGATCGACAGCACGCGAATATTCGGGTCTTGCTTGAGCGCGTCAAGCTCTTTAACCGGCGGCTCATGTACTATATCGACGTCGCCGCTCTTGAGCAGCAGCAGCCGCTGCGTCGCGTCCGGCACGATCTTCATGATCACGCGATCCAGCTTGGGCTTGCCCGCATAGTAGCCGGCGTAGGCGCTCAGCACCACGCGATCGCCGGGCTTGTACTCCTCGAAAACAAACGGGCCGTTGCCGGGTGCCAGGTTTTTCTTCAGCTCTTGCTTGCCCAGTGGATCGTTCGGCGACGCCACTTTCTCGATATGCTCAGGGCTGATCGACGAGGTGTTGTGCATCACGTTGTTCATAAAGACCAGCTCATTGGCCGCGTCGAGCTGCATCGTGATCGTCTTGTCGTCGACGGCCTTGAAGGCGTCCGGAGTTGTAGCGCCGCCCATCGCGAGGAGAAACGAGGCGCTGCCGCCGACTTCGTAGAGCCGCTTGTAGCCGCCGACGATGTCGCTGGCGGTCATGGCCTTGCCGTCGTGATACGTGGCGTTGTCGCGCAGCTTCCAAGTGACGGTCTTGCCGTCGGAAGAAACCTCGCGGCTGGCAGCCAGCATCGGCTCGATCGCGCCCGTATCTGCGATCCAGTATTTGTAGCCGTCGGGCGCGGTCTGCTCGATGAGCTTGTACTGCTCTAGCTGATCGTAGGTGTTTTGGATCGTGGTTTGCGAGGTGATGCTGCCCGCCGTAAACGCCGGATCGAAGGTGTCGATATCGCCTGGCACGGCGACAACCAGCGTTTTTTGAGCATTGCCGCCGGTGCCGCCTTCACCGGGAGCTGCGGGAGCGCCGCAGGCGGTAAGCACAACCAGCAGCGCCATCACGAGCAGCAACGCAGCGCGGAATGTGTGGAGACGCGATAAAGCGATCATTGCCAAGCCCTTTCACAGATAGAAACACCCGGCGGCCAGCTCGTCCACGCCCCAGCATTTTTTCGAGCGCTTAAGGAGATGAGCAACTATCCAGGCATAGTGAATCTGCATGATCTAATCACGTGAGCGCATCGTAGCCTAAGGCTAACATCAAGCAACGCTGAAGCGTATCGTACAAAAGCAGTGAATTGAGCGGGGTAGATCGTCACGACGTATCCTGACCATTGCGGGTACGCGGAGGTTGTCCGATGGTACGCGCAGTAAGATCAGGCAGTATAGGCTACCCGCTACCGATCGTCAATCTGTGCGCACCGAGCCATTTAGCGAAGCCGTTACACCTGTGCAGCTTACTGGCGCGAGCGACGAATCGCTCGTGAGCTGAGGAGTGGAGCCGAGCGATCGTTCCATCAATCCATGTGCCAGCGCATCCAGGTAGCGGCGAATGGAAACGTCATAGTAGTGGATGAGACAAACACCTTTGTAGTTCAAGCGCTTGGTAGCCTTGCCTTGGGTGCGGGCATCAACATGACTCTTGATACAGCGAGGAATGCCGGTCAGTTCCATCCAATACTGCCGCAGCTCTGCCTCGTCTTGATCGGCCCGGCACATCACCTGGATGCGAAACTTTGACTCGTCGAGTGTAAAGCTGCTGCGCAGCAAATACATCCAGTAACGAATAATGTGCGGATTGCTGTTACCGAACGCGAAAGCAGCCTCAGCTTTGGCTCCCTCGGCAAGATAAAGCATTGCCGCCGCGATGTGGTTGGTAAATGTCAGATCATCTGCAGTTTGAAGCATTGCTTCAGCTTGTTTGTGCACTTCGTCAATGCGTGCCAGTCGCGCCGCTCTATGTGCCATCATCGCCAGGGCACGGTTCCGCCCGTTGGCCTCAACTTCTCGCTCGTGTAGCCGCTGGCTCTGCTCTGGTGTGAGCTCAATCCCACGTACCCACAGAGTCAGCGTGTTTTTGGGCGGTCCGAGCTTTGCCGAGATTTCGTTGAGCGAGTAGCCTTCACGCCGTAGCTGCCGCGCTGCTTCGCGTAGTTCTTCGGGGTAGTATTGGCCGCGTGGCATAACACTGTCTCCTGCTCAATCAACATCTTCAGTCAACAGTATATGCTGTCCAGCATGCGTTAATTCGCGTCGTTTCCGTTTGTTGATGAGAAATAAAGCGGAAATTATCGGAAAAAGAAGGGCCTCAGAGGTACGCTTTATAGGGAGGTCAGGAAGTGAAAACGCATCCAGCAGCGGATGCGTCGGCTTAAAACGAAACGATCAGGAGTTCGAACCCCTGATCGCCTTAAGGTGGTGGAGCTTGGGGGATTCGAACCCCCGACCTAAACACTGCCAGTGTTTCGCTCTCCCAACTGAGCTAAAGCCCCAAATGTAAGTGTCTCTGGTGGACCTGGGGGGATTCGAACCCCCGACCTCCGCATTGCGAACGCGGCGCTCTCCCAACTAAGCTACAGGCCCTCAACTCGTGACAGCGGCGAAAGTATATCATGCGCGATCGGACTTGTCAAATCGAAATTTGGGGCGCTTGACGGTCATCCAGCCTTGCTCTACCATGCCTTTAAAGCTTATGGATCGTGATTGTGTAGATCGGCAGGAATTGTTGAAGGATACAGATGAAATCAAGCTATTGGCGTGAGCTGAGCCATCCCAACTCTACAAGTCTATCTCTGATTTGGAACGCACGCTAATGCCCACCAAATCGGCTATTCGCGTGCTGATGCTGGCGCGCGCGGTCTATCCGCTGCACGGCTTTGGCGGCATCGAGCGGCACGTTTTTCATCTCGTCACCCACCTGATCCGCCAGGGCGTCGAGGTGCGACTTGTCGTTGGGCAGCCGCCGGATGGAGACGAGGCCACAGGATTGCAGCGGATTCTGGATGCCGCCCGGCTCGACACCAGCGCGCTGGCGCTGACATTTCTGCGCTACGATCGCACGTCGCCGGTGCTGCGGCCTAACGCGATCCTTGGCCGGCAGATCAACTATCCGCTCTTCTCGCTGCAAGAAGGCCGCCTGGCGCGTGAGCAGATCGCGGCGGGACGTGTGGATGTAGTTCACACGCAAGGACTGTGCGCGTTCGGCTTTGGCCTTAAGCGCCGGCTGCACCGCGACCTGCGCGCCGTGCCGTTCATCGCCAATCCGCACGGTCTGGAAGAATACCGCACGCCCGACTGGCGCAAGCGCCTGGCCTACGCGCCGTTTCGCGCGCAATACTCGTGGGGCCATCGCCAGGCCGACCGCGTGATCGCGACCGATGACTGCACCAAGGACGACCTGCCGCGCTACCTGAGCGTCGATCCAGCCAACGTCGTCGTGATTCCCTCGGCGATCGACGTCGACGAAAGCCTCGGCTTTGTCGATCCGCA
>JAFAYS010000361.1 GCA_019240175.1 Chloroflexota bacterium
TCGCGCATCTTTATCCCGAGCAGATGAATATCTACGGCGATCGCGGCAATATTTTGACGCTGATGCAGCGCTGTCGCTGGCGGGACATCGCGCTGGAGATCGATGCGATCAAGCCCGGCCAGACCGTCGACTGGACGCGCTACGATCTAGCGTTCTTCGGCGGCGGCCAGGATAGCGGCCAGGCGCTGATCGCCGACGATTTCGTGAAGCGGCACGGCCCCAATCTCAAGGCTGCGATCGCCGATGGCCTGGTGACGCTGGCGATCTGCGGTGGCTACCAGCTGCTCGGTAATTATTTTCTGACGCATACCGGCGAGAAGCTGCCCGGCATCGGCGCGATCGATGTGTACACGGTCGGCGGTGAGCAGCGGCTGATCGGCAACATCGCGATCGAGTGGACAACAGCGCAGGATCGTCCACAGTCCGCGCCGCGCACACTGGTCGGCTTTGAAAATCACAGCGGGCGAACCTACATCGGCTCCGGCGTGCGACCGCTGGGCCGCGTGCTGCGCGGCTTCGGCAACAACGGCGAAGACGGCAGTGAGGGCGCGGTGTATCAGAATACGCACGGCTGCTACATGCACGGATCGTTACTGCCCAAAAATCCGCATTTCGCCGATCACCTGCTGAGCCTGGCGCTTCAGCGTCGCTACGGCACGGATCGTCAGCTCATCTCCCTCGACGATGCGCTGGAAACGCACGCGCATCAGGTGATGGTTGGTAGGTTGACGTAAGCGGCGAAAGAACAAAAGAACAAAGAAACAAGGAAACAAAGAAGAACCTAGAACCTAGAACTTAGAACCTAACGAAAGAACAAAGAACAGAGAACAGAGAACAAAAGTACCGCATTTCTCCTCGCCTGCCGCAACCGAGGTCGAAGCCGACCGAGGTTCGGGGCAGGGGATGTCGAGTGAAACGAGATAGGGGTGAGGGCCAGAGGGCCTTCCCAAAGCTATACATGCGTCGAATTGCGTACTGCTCGCCGGTCAATCCGGTCGAATCGGGAATCTCGGATTACAGCGAAGAGCTGCTGCCCTACCTCGGCCAATACGCCGAGGTTTCGCTGTTTGTCGATCGTGGCCTAACGCCGACCAATCCAGCGCTGCGCCGTCATCTGACTGTTCACTCGATCGATCAGCTGCCGGCACTGCAACGTAAGCAGCCCTTCGACGCGGTGATCTATCACATGGGCAATAGCCCGGCCCACGGCGCGATCTACGAGATGAGCCTGCAGGTGCAGGGCGTGATTGTGCTGCATGAGTGGGTGCTGCATCATTTCAAGCTCTGGCACGCCGCCGAGCGCCGCAAAGATGTTGGCGCGTATCTGCGCGAGATGCAGCAGCGCTATGGCGCTGAGGGCGAACGCGTGGCGCGCAAGATGAGCCGTGGCCAGCTGCAAGATGCCGCGTTTCGGTTTCCGCTGGTCGAGGATCTGATCGAGCGCGCGCAGGGCTTGATCGGGCATAGCTGCTTTGTGGTCGATCAGGCGCGGGCGCTGCGGCCAACATTGCCCGCCGCCGTGGTGCCGATGGGCGTGCCGCTGCCGCTGCTGCTGGCGCGCGACGCCGCCCGTGAGCAGCTTGGCCTGCCGCTCGACGCGCCGATCTGGGCCTCGTTTGGTCATATCAATCCCTACAAGCGTATGGAAAGCGCGCTGCGCGCCTTCAAGAAATTTCGCGCCGAGCAGCCCAACGCGCGCTACATCCTGGTCGGCTCGGTCTCGCCCTCCTACGATCTGGCCGCACTGATCCGCCGATTAGCCCTTGGCGACTCGGTGATCGTGACGGGCTACGCGCCGCGCGCCGACTTCGAGCGCTACGTGGCCGCCGCCGATCTGTGTCTCAATCTGCGCTGGCCCACGGCTGGCGAAACCTCGGCTAGTCTGCTGCGGCTGCTTGGCGCGGGTCGTCCCACGCTGGTCTCGGCGGTTGGATCGTTTGGAGAGCTGCCCGCCGATGTGTGCGCGCAGGTCGACGCCGATTGGAGCGAGTCGGCGTTGATCCTGGCGTATGCGCGGCTGCTGCAAACACAGCCGCTGGTCGTGGCGCAGCTTGGCAGCAACGCCCGCAGCTATGTTGCTCGTGAGCATACGCTCGACGGCGCGGCGCAAGGCTACATCCGATTCCTGTCCGCTCTGCTTGGCTGGGGCCAGACGCCGAAGCTGCGCGATCCGCTCTGGCAGGTCGAGGAGCCGGAGATCGCGGCTGCTGCTGCCTTATCTGGGCCTGCATCATCTGAGGCTGTAGCGCTGCCTGCGCCGGTCGCGACGACGATCGCGGAGGTTGGCACGGCGGCGGCGGAGCTTGGCCTGCAAGAAACTGACGATCAGCCGCTGCGCGAGATCGCAGCCACGCTCGACGATCTACTCGACGACTCACCGCGACAACGCCGATCTTGAAGCTCCACAACCCTGCGTAACCAACCAGCAACGGTGGTCGTATCTTCCCTCAAGGCAGTGAGTGCTGCTTATGCGTAGGAGGAGCATGCGATGTCGTCAGCCGGTCAGCCAACGATTCATCTGTCGCCGTACACCAGGTGGGAATATCACGTCCTTTCGATCGAGGTTGGTTTGGGTCTTATTGGCCCAAAGCTCGATATTCAACGCTTAGGCGAAGAGTTGAATCGCCTGGGCCGGGAAGGCTGGGAGCTGGTGAATGCTGAGGATATTAATTTTCGTGGCGGCGGCTCGGAAGAGCTGGTGCTGATCTTCAAGCGGCCTCAGCTCTGATCGGGGTTTTACGCGGGCTTGCCAGCCGCTACACTCGCGACTCCTGGCGCTGCTCCAACGCGCGCTGCTCGGCGTGGCGTCGCTCAACCTGTTGTAGCTCACGCTCCAAGAAGTAGTTAAGCAGCGTTCGCAGCACAATGATCGCGCCCAGCTGCGCAATGATCGGTAGGGTGGGCGCGACCGCCGTTTTGAGAATATCTGCGCCCAGCTCGAACTCTAGCGCCAGCGCCAGCGACTTGCCAAGTTGAAGGCGAATCCGCTCTTTGTACGCCCCTTCCGTCCGATCATGGGCGAAGATGTGCGGTAGAAACGCCCACACCGCGCGCACCACGGCCACGCCGATCACCAGCGCACCGCACAGCTCGGCAAAAAACGTGAGATAGGTCACGATCACGCTCAGCACGTCTTCGGTAACGCACGCGCCTGGCACGTCGACGCAGCTGCGCTCCTCGGTCGGATCGGATTGCGCCGGATCGCCGGTTGCTGCGGAAGTCTCCGCTGTCGGAGCGAGGCCAAGATCGCTCGTGCTACAGCCGCTGAGCGTGAGCAGCAGAAACATCAGGATGATCAGCCAACGCCGCATAGCTCACCTTCACTGGACTCGCTCGTGGGCGAGCAAGATATATGCCGGTGAACTCCTCTCTGCTTAGGCAGCCAGCTTCTCAGACAAGCTCATCTACCGCCACGATGAGCACCTGCCGGCTCGCTCCAAGCTGCCTCGACGGCTCCCTTCCTTTCCTCATTCCCTGACAACACCGCATAACGGCCTGCTCATGCAGATTGTATGATACGTACATATGTGCTAAAATCGGTGGACCTTGTTTCATTCATGCTCTGAGAGCTATCCTGGGAGGTGCATCGTGGATATCAACTGGCGAACGAGTCTTTGGCAGCAGTATGGCGCTGCTATCGATACGCTCAAGGACGCGATAGAACTCTGCCCCGATCATCTTTGGACAATGGTCTTGTGGAACGATCCCGATGACGTGCGCTATGGGGAATTCTGGTTTGTTGCGTATCACACGCTTTTCTGGCTAGACCTCTTTCTGACGGTCTCCCCCGAAGGTTTTGCCCCTCCACCTCCCTTTATCCGTGGGTCCTTGCCGGAGCAACCGTACACAAAGGAACAGATCCTTGTGTACCTGAGTGACTGCCGAAGCCGGTGCCAAGCGACCATCGAGGCGTTAACTGAAGAGCAAGCGCAGCAACGCTGTGTCTTTGAATGGATGGAGCCCAGCTTCCTGGAGCTACAAATGTACGGCATGCGGCATGTGCAGGAACACGCCGCACATTTAGGCTTGGTGCTTGGACAGCAAGGTGTGACTGGCTTTGATTGGGTCGCGAGTGCAAGAAACTCAGCTTGATGGCGATCACTAGCTACCTGGATGGATATTGGTCTATGGCCCGCCGCTAATCAACCCATGCTTGCATGGAACGCCTCGACGGATCGGGTATAATCGATACAGGAGGCGTTCCATGCACCGGATCGGTATTTTCTACAACCCACAGTCCGAGCCAACCCAACGCGTGGCGATCGAGCTCGATCGCTGGCTACAGCAGCGAAATATCGTGACCTGGTGCGGCGTGTCGCCCGATGGGATGGATACGCTGACGAGCTATGATCTGCTGGTCTGCCTAGGCGGCGACGGCACAGTGCTGCGCGCAGCCGCGCTGGCGATTCCCGCACGTGTTCCGATGCTGCCGGTTGCGCTGGGCCACCTGAGCTTTATGGCCGAGGTCACGCCCGACGAGTTGTACCCGAGCATGGAGCGTGTTCTAGCCGACGATTGCTGGATCGAGGAGCGCGCGCTGGCCGAGGCGGTGGTCCAGTGCGCGGGCTGCGAGCCTGAGCGCTTCGTGGCAATGAATGAGGTGCTGCTGGGTCGCGGCGATCTGGCACGGGTGATCGCGATCTCGGTGAACGTCGACGATATTCCGATGACAAACTATCACGCCGACGGTGTGCTGGTGGCGACCGCGACCGGCTCGACGGCCTACGCGCTGGCGGCTGGGGGCCCGGTGCTCGATCCGCGCTCGCGGGCGCTGGTGCTGGTGCCGATCGCCGCGCATCTGCATACGGTGCCGTCGCTGGTGCTGCACGAAGGAGCGCACCTCGATCTAGAGGTGATCTCCAAGTACCCGGCGGCGCTTTCGATCGATGGGCGGATCAACCGGCCACTTCAGCCCGGAGACATCGTCGCGGTCCAGCGCGCGCCCGAGGTTGCGCGTTTTGCGCGGGTTCGTCCGCCAAGCTATTTTTATCAGACGCTGACCAAGCGTTTACGACGTGAGCTATGACAGGCAGATCTTACAAGTCGCTGCGCTATGTGCTGCCCGGCATCGGCGCGCTGCTGGCCGGGATGGTTGGGGCGGCGGCGTATACCGCGCATTATCTGAGCGGACGCCAGCGGCGCATTGCTAATGACTATACGTTCTCGCCCTGGGAAGTTCAGGTCGAGTATGAGCCGATCAGCTTTGTGACCGAGGACGGCGTCACGATTCGCGGCTGGTGGTTTGCGCGGCCCGAGACCAGCCGGGTGATCATCGGCTGCACGGGCCATCGTGGCACCAAGACCGATCTGCTTGGCATCGGCTCCGGCCTGTGGCGCGCCGGCAACAACGTGCTGCTCTTCGATTATCGTGGCTGCGGCGAGAGCGATCACGCCTTGCAGTCGCTGGCGCACCACGAGCGGCGCGATGCTCGCGCGGCGATCGACTACGCTCAGCAGCGCATCGACGGTGCCGAGATTGGTCTGCTAGGCTACTCGATGGGTGCGGCAGTGGCGATTCAGGTCGCAGCCGACGATCCCTCGATCCGCGTGGTCGTCGCGGACTCGTCGTTTGCCACGATGCGCGATGTGGTCGCGGCGGGTATTCGCCGTCGCCGCCTGCCGACGCGTCCTGTGCTCGATCTGACCGACGCGCTGACCCGCCTGCGCTACGGCTATCGCTTCCAGGCGGTGAGGCCGCTGGATGTGGTCGGCAAGATCGCGCCGCGTCCGCTGCTGATCATTCACGGCGCTGCGGACGCGATCACGCCTGTAATTCACGCGCGCCAGCTCTACGAGGCCGCCGGTGAGCCCAAAGAGCTATGGATTCTGGAAGACACGCCGCACTGCGGCGGCTACTTTGTGGATCGTCCGCTGTACGTGCGCCGGGTTGCGGAGTTCTTCGCGCGGGCGTTCGAGGCGGTGGAGTAGCTTGACAGGCTGTCGAGATCCGCTACGCTCCTGGCTCAAACTGTTGATCGAGGACACGACCCGCTGGGTGCGCGTGTCCTTCGCATTATTGAGAATATGCGCTTCGATATTTTAACGCTCTTTCCGGCGATGTTCACCGGCCCGTTCACCGAAAGCATTTTGAAGCGGGCGCAGCAGGCCGGCCATCTTGAGATCGCGCTCCACGATATTCGGCACTACGCCAGGGATCGCCACAAATCGGCGGATGATTATCCGTTCGGCGGCGGCGCGGGCATGGTGATGAAGCCCGAGGTGATCTATCAGGCGCTGGCCGATGTGCTGGGCTATGGCGAGCAGGCGCTGGCCGATCTCGACACGTTGATCCCACCGCCACCCGATCGTCCGCCGGTGATCGCCATGTCTCCCGCTGGCGAGGTGTTTAGCCAGCGGATCGCCGAGGAGCTGGCGCAGCATCCGCGGATTGTGCTGGTCTGCGGCCACTATGAGGGCATCGATGAGCGCGTGCGGGAGTGCTGCATCGATCGCGAGCTGAGCATCGGTGATTATGTGCTGACCGGTGGTGAGCTGGCGGCGATGGTGGTTGTGGATGCGGTGGCTCGGCTCCAGCCAGGTGTTCTGGCGGCAGCCTCGACGGCGGAAGAGTCCCACAGCGATTATCTGCTGGAATATCCGCACTACACCCGCCCGGCTACCTGGCGCGGCCACACGATCCCGGATGTGCTGGTCTCGGGCCATCATGGCAATGTGGCGCGCTGGCGACACGAGCAGCGGCTGCTGCGGACACTTCAGCGACGGCCCGATCTGCTGAGCAAAGCGCCGCTCTCAGCGCGGGATCGGGAGTACTTGCGGCAGCATGGGTGGAGTACCAGCGCCCCAGGGGATGAGCAGGGTATTCGGTAATTTGCTGATGCCCGGTCCATTCGCTATAATGCATGGCGTGGAAGCCAGGCAGCTTCAATCCACAGCGCTGCACTCAATCTCCCGCAGCGTGCGGCATGTTTCCGCGACGATTTAGGAGGAACTCATGGGCTTGATGGGCAACAATAAGAAACCAGTCGCGCCACCGGCGATGGCGACCGGTCGTTCTGAGACGATCATCGGCGCGAACACGAGCATTGTCGGCTCGCTCAAGAGCGAGGGCAATATGCGCATCGATGGCTCGTTCGAGGGCGATGTCGAGGTGCTGGGCGATCTGATCATCGGCGCGACAGGCCGCGTGATTGCTACCATCAAGGCAACCAATATTCATGTTTCCGGCGCGGTCAAGGGCGAGTTGATCGCCACTGAGCAGCTTCAGATCTCGCAGACCGGCAAAGTCTGGGGCGATATTACCGCGACGGCGCTTCAGATCGAGCCGGGCGGATTGTTCCGCGGCCAGAGCGCTATGTCGGCAGGCGACGAGCCGCTGCTGCTGGAAGCGCCCAAAGCCGTTCCCGCCTAGTGGCGCGCCGCTTGCTGCGTCACGGATGAGGTTCGTGCTCTGGGAGGAGAAACATGCCGCGTCCACAGCTCCGTAACCTGCGTCCCAAGATCGATCCCCAGGTGTTCGCACGCTGGGGTACTCGGCTGATTCTGCTGCTGCTGATGGTGCTGGCCGGCGGCCTGATGGTCGGCTTTGTGCGCATGACCTGGACCCAGCACCAGATCAACCAGGCCAACGAGCGCCAGCGCGCCGAGAACGAGGCCCAGCGCGCGCATAACGCCGATCTTAAGGGTCAGGCCGAGTTCCGCGAGTCGGATGTGTTTGCCGAGCAGGCTGCGCGTGAGCAGCTAGGCATGGCGCGTGAAGGCGAAGTTGTGCTGCTGCCGACGATCGTCGTGCCGGCCTCGCCGCTGCCCTCGCCGCAATCCTCGAATCCGGCAGCGCCCGCGTCTGAAATGGTGGCTGCGACGGTTGAGGCGGAGATTGCCCCGAATTATCAGCGCTGGTGGCAGGCGCTCTTTCCTCCGGAAGCAGTTGTTCCCTAGCTCGCTCAGCGCCGTGATTGCGGCGCTTTTTTTGTCGCATATAATCGGGTGGATCTGCAACCTGCTATGAATGTTTCTGTGATTGTTGTCACCTGGAACGGCCTGCATGTGCTCAAGGAGTGCATCGCCGCGCTGGCACAGCAGACGCTGGTCCACGAGCTGATCGTCGTGGATAACGGCTCGGGCGATGGCACCCGCGAGTGGCTGGCGGAGCACGCGCCGCAGGCCAAGGTGATCGCGCTGCCGAGCAATCTAGGTTTTGCGGGCGGCAATAACGTCGGCATGCGCGCTGCCACAGGTGATTACCTGGTACTGCTCAACAACGACACGATCGCGCCGCCTGATTTTCTTGAGCAACTGGTTGCGCCGCTAGCAAACGACCGCAGGATCGGCTCGGTGGCGGGCGTGCTGGTTTTTGCGCACCAGCCCGAGACGATCGCGTCGGCGGGGATTGTGGTGAGCAGCGACGGCCTGCACCGCGATCTGTGGGCGTTCCAGCCGGTTGTCACGCTGCCCGCGCAGCCGGTCGAGATCTTTGGTGCGAGCGGAGGCGCGGTCTGCTATCGGCGGGCGGCGCTGGACGATGTTGGGCTGTTCGACGAGCGCTACTTCAACTATCTGGAAGACGCGGATCTGGCCTGGCGGCTGCGCCTGCGCGGCTGGCGCTGTGTACTAGCTCCGGCGGCACGTGTTCGGCATATCTACTCGGCGACCAGCGGCCAGGGATCGCCGTTCAAGCAGCGGCTGCTGGCGCGTAACCGGCTGCGTGTGATCCTGCGCTGTTTGCCGTTCAAGCTGCTGCGCAAGCACTGGCGATCGATCCTGCGCTACGATCTGCTGGCGCTGGGCTATGGCGTCGCGCGCTTCCAGCCGGCGGTGATCAGCGGGCGGCTCCAGGCGCTCGGCCAGATTCTCCAGCTCGTGCAGGAGCGCCGGGCGTTGCAGAAGCGGCGCGAGGTATCAAGCGACTCGTTGGAGCACTGGTTGGCAGCGCCTGTGTCGATCCGTGAGATGTTGGACGAGCAGCGCACGCTGACGGCGATTCTTGGCGGCGTTTGACGAAAGGGTGATCGGGAGACCAAGCAAAACATGAGTCATCCCGAATTTAGGGGGTGGCTCATGTGCGATAAGGCGGTCAGCCAAAGCCGGCTGAGGGCTGCTCGCAACCGATAGAGGGGGGTCGGTGTGTGTTGGAGGCGTGTCCCCGTCCGATGACACCACCGCCGGA
>JAFAYS010000541.1 GCA_019240175.1 Chloroflexota bacterium
GCCTGGCTGAGCAAGAGTCGTCGCAGCCGCTGGACGATCTGCTGGGCCGCATCTCGCACGCCGATCAGTCGCGCTTCATGGAGTCGGTTGACCGCGCGCTGGAGCAGCTGGGCGACTACGAGGGCGAGTTTCGCATCATCCGGCCTGACGGCTCGCAGCGCTGGCTGCGGGCGCGCGGCAAGGTGATCTGTGATGACGCCGGCAGCCCCAGCTACATGACCGGCGCGGTGCTCGACGTGACTGAGCGCAAGCGCGCCGAAGATGCGCAGCAATTCCTAACCGAGGCCAGCGTGCTGCTCTCGGCCTCCCTTGATTACACCACCACGCTCAATACGATCGCTCATCTGATTGTGCCGCGCCTGGCTGACTGGTGCATCATCGATATGCTCGCCGACGACGGCGCGATTCAAACGCTGATCGTGGCCCACGCCGATCCGGCTAAGGAGGCGCTGGGCTGGGATCTCGTGCGGCGCTTCCCGGTCGATCCGAACGCCTCCGGCGCGACCGCCAATGTGTTGCGGACCGGCAAGTCTGAGCTGGTGCCTGAGGTCGGCCCTGAGTTTTTTCAAGCGATCGTGCGCGACGACGAGCATCGCCGGATGCTGCAATCGCTGGGCATGACCTCGTGGATCTGTGTGCCGCTCACCACCCGCAGCCGCACGCTCGGCACAATCTCGTTGATTGCCGCCGAGTCGCGCCGCCACTACGGCTCCGACGATCTGCTGCTGGTCGAAGATCTGGCGCGGCGTGCGGCACTGGCGATCGATAACGCGCGGCTGTATCAGGAAACGCAGCAGCACGCTCGGCTCGCCCAGGTGCTGGCCTCGGCCTCGCAGCTTTTCGCCGAGGCTAGCCTGGATCTGCAGGAGGTGTTGGAGCTGCTGACGCGCTGTGTAGCCGAGCAGATCGGTGATTTTTGCGCGATCCGCCTGATCGCCGACGACGGCGAGATGCTGGAAACCGTCGCGCTCTACCATCCCGATCCCAACGCCCAGTCCTTGGTCGAGGCGGTCCACTCGCTGCCGTATCGCGCCGACGAGGGCTTTATGGGCCGCGCGATCCAGACCGGACAGCCGCTGCGGATTCCGGTGATCTCTCAGGAAGAAGTCCACAAACATATCAAGCCCGAGCTGTGGCCGTATCTAGAGCAGGTTGGTCTGCACAGCGTGCTGATGGTGCCGCTGCGGACTCAGGGCCAGATCATCGGCGTGGTCGGCGCGACACGCAGCAGGCCGGGGCAGCCCTACAGCGCCGACGATGAGATCTTGCTTCAGGAGCTGGCCGATCGTGCGGCGCTGGCGCTGGATCATGCGCGGCTGTACGCGGCCGAGCGACAGGCCAAAGAGTGGGCCGAGCGTGCGGCGGGCCGTATGGCGCAGCTGCAGCGGATCACGGCGGCGCTTTCGGCAGCGCGCTCACCGGTGCAGGTGGCCGGCGTTGTGCTGCGCGAAGGCATCGTCGCCATGAAGGCCTACGCCGGCACGGTGCTGGTACGCAGCGAGGACGGCGCGACCTTTAGCGTGCTCGATCTGCTGGGCCATGCCTCCGATCTGTGGGAGATTTGGGAGAACATGCCGATCGACGCGCCGCTGCCGATGACCGACGCAGGCCGCACCGGCAAGCCGGTCTGGATCTCGTCACGCGCCGAGTATGCCGAGCGCTATCCGCATCTAGCCTGCGATCAGCAAGATCATACCGAGGCTCTCGTTGCGATCCCGCTGGAAACCGACGCGCAGCCGATTGGTGTGCTGAGCCTGAGCTTTGCCGATCCGCAAACTTTCTCCGCCGATGAGCGGACCTTTGTGCTGGCGCTGGCCCAGCAGTGCGCCCAGGCGATCGAGCGGGCGCGACTCTACGAGGCTGAGCAGCAGGCGCGCACCGAGGCCGAGTCGGCGGTGCGGGTGCGCGATCAATTTTTGTCGGTGGCCTCGCATGAGCTGAAAACGCCGCTGACGCTGCTGCTGGGCAATGTGCAGCTGCTGCGCCGCCGGACTATGAACGCTCTCAAGCTCACCGATCGCGATTACCGCTCGCTCAACGTGATCGAGACGCAGGTGTCGCGGCTTAACTCGCTGATCAACGCGCTGCTCGACATTTCGCGGATCCAGTCGGGCCAGCTCAGCATTGAGGCGTCATCGGTGGATCTGTGTGCGTTGGCTCAGCGTGTGGTCGAAGAGGTGCAGCCGACATTGGGCGCGCGGCACTCGATCGTGTGTGAGGTCGAGGACGAGCCGCTCTACGTCAACGGCGATAGCGTGCGCTTGGAGCAGGTGCTGCACAATCTGATCGGCAATGCGATCAAGTACAGCCCCAAGGGCGGCGCCGTGCGGGTGCAGGTCGAGCAGCGCAACGATCGCGTGTGTTTGATCGTGCGCGATCAGGGCATCGGCATTCCGCAGAGCGCGCTGCCGCATCTGTTCCAGCGCTTTTTCCGCGCCGCCAACGCCGAGCAGCACCAGATCAGCGGCCTCGGTGTTGGCCTTTATGTGGTCAAAAAGATCGTGGCCTTGCACGGCGGCACGGTTACCGCGTCGAGCAACGAGGGCAGCGGCAGCATCTTTACAATCTTGCTGCCGTCGCGCTGGAATGCGCCGTCGCGGATCTTTTAGCTTCCGTTGCCACCACGTTTATATTTGACATAATTATTTTTGTTCGGGCGGGGCGTAGCGCATACGCTCCGTTCTTTTTTGCTCAGTTTTTGGCGACCAGCTTGTGCAAAGTGGTGCAGATCGTGTTATAACCCCTGCGGCGCGCAAAACATAACGTACGCGCCAGCATTGATAAACCGGCAATCTCGTTCGCCGGACTGAACGTACTCGATTGTGATGCGCTGAGAGGAGCGCTGAATAGATCTAGAAGGAGACTGTGTGAAACGATCCATCTTAGGGCGGCGCTGGTGGCAAGCGATCGCGATGATGCTTGTGCTGACGAGCGCCGCCTGTGGAGCGCCGGTTGAGGTTGCGGTGCCGCCCGTGTCGAGCCCGGCTGCCAGCGAGGTTGCTGCCGCGACCACGCCTGAGAGCACCGCTGAGCCGACGGTAACTGCGACCCCGGAGCCCACGCCCACCGCGACGATCGCGCCGACCGAAACGCCCCAGCCCACCACTGAGCCGACCGCAACTGTT
>JAFAYS010000592.1 GCA_019240175.1 Chloroflexota bacterium
TCTCGCCGAGCTCGATGCGGAAGCCACGCAGCTTGACCTGGTGGTCGATGCGGCCCCCAAATTCGATGTTGCCGTCGGCTCGATAGCGCGCCAGGTCGCCCGTGCGATACAGCCGCGAGCCCGGCTCCGTGCCGTGGGGATTGGGAATAAAGCGCTCGGCGGTCTGATCGGGGCGGTTGAGATAGCTGTGTGCGAGTCCTGCTCCCGCGATGTACAGCTCGCCGGGCACGCCGATCGGCACCGGCTGTAGCTGGGTGTCGAGCAGATACACCTGTGTGTTGGCGATCGGACGTCCGATCGGCGGCGGGCTGGCCGAGGCGTCATCCGGCGCAACCTCGATACAGGTTGTGACAACCGTATTCTCGGTCGGGCCATAATGATTGACCAGCGTAAACGGCAGGTTACGGGGCGGATAGCGCCGGAGGGCATCGCCGCCAGTCAGCAAATAGCGCAGCGGTGATGCTTGCGGCCACTGCTCGCTCAACGCAGCTTCAGCGAGCGGCGTCGGCATAAAGCAGATCGTGATCCGCTGCTCGGCCAGCCAGGCAACCAGACGCTTGGGATCGACACGCAGCTCTTCATCGACAAGATGAATACTCGCGCCGCTGGCCAGATACGGCCATAGCTCCCACACCGCCGCGTCAAAGCCAAGTCCGGCAAGGTGCGTCGCACGGTCGGCGGCGGTGATCGCATAGCGCTCGCGGTGCCACTCGACCAGATTCAGCAGGCCCCGATGTGGGATCGCTACGCCTTTCGGCTGGCCGGTCGAGCCGGAGGTGTAGACGACATACGCGAGGTGCTCCGGCGTGAGGCTGATGGCTGGCAGCGTGGCGGGCTGTTGCGCGATCGTTTCCCACTCGACATCCAGGCAGATCACGTGGGCCGCGCCAGGCAGTTGATGCACCAGACTGTGCTGAGTCAGCAGCACCGACGCCTGACTCTGCTCAAGCATGTAGTGCAGCCGCTCGCTCGGATACTCGGGATCGAGCGGAATATATGCGCCGCCCGCTTTGAGCACGCCCAGGAGTCCCACGACCAGCTCCGGCGACCGCGCGACGCACACGCCGACGCACACATCGGGGCCGACGCCAAGCTGCCGCAGATGATTCGCAAGCTGATTCGCCCGCCGATCCAGCTCGCCGTACGATAGACGCACGTCCTCCAGCTCAACCGCTACGGCGTCGGGTGTGCGCTCCACCTGCGCCTCGATCAGCGCGACCAGGCTCGGTACCTGGGGATAGCTAGCCCCTGTCGCGTTCCAGGTCACGAGCAATTGCTCACGCTCCGGCGCTGTCAACAGTGCAAGGTTCATGATTGGCTGGCCGGGATTGGCGCAGATCGCCGTGAGCAGCGTGCGGAAATGACCGATCATGCGCTCGATCGTCGGGGCGTGATAAAGATCGGTGCTGTATTCCAGCTCACCGTGCAGGCCGTCGGGACGCTCCGCCAGTGTCAGCATCAGATCGAACTTCGCGACTTTGCTTTCGAATACCAGCGGGCTAATCGCCAGCCCGGCGGCGTTAAGCGTTTCTGTGCCGAAGTTTTGCAGGGTGAACATCGCCTGCACCAGCGGCGTATGGCTCAGGCTGCGCTCGGGCTGTAGCTCTTCCACCAGCCGATCGAACGGCACCAGCTGGTGATCGAAGGCGGTTAGCGTGGTTCTGCGCACGCGCTCAAGCAGCACCCGAAAGCTGGGATTGCCGGTCAGGTCGGTGCGCAGCACCAGCGTGTTCACAAAAAAGCCGATCAGCGGCTCGGTCTCGGAGTGGAGCCGTCCCGCGACCGGCGAGCCAACCGCGATGTCGAGCTGGGTGCTGTAGCGCGCCAGCAAGAGCTGCCAGGCCGCGAGCAGCGTCATGAACAGTGTGCAGCCGCTCTGCTGGCTCAGCGCCGTAAGTTGGCGGTACAGCGACGCCTCGATCGTGACCGGCCATGCGCCACCACCGCTGGTGCGGTGTGAAGGGCGCGGCTGATCGGTGGGCAGGCTCAGCACCGGCAGATTGG
>JAFAYS010000414.1 GCA_019240175.1 Chloroflexota bacterium
GGCATAGACCTGGCTGATGATCGCCCGCTGCCGCGTCGTATCGACCTGGCTCATCGTGTAAGGATTGTACGACATGAAGATCAGACCTTTCTATAAGCCGGGTGTTTCCCGTGTAGCTATCAGTACATTATACGTGGTCAGGTGCCAATTGGTTTATCAGGAATCGGGGTAATCTTCGGCGGATAGACTGCGGTACCGGCGTTTTGCGGCGATCTCGGTTTGGGTGTAGGATCGAGCCGTTACGAGGAGGCTTAGGATGACCGACCAATCACAACGGATTAAGCTAGATTTCAACAATGTGCTGCGGGTTGGCGCGGAGCATGGCCTGACGGAGCAAGAGCTTGACGCGGCGACCGAGCAGCTGCGGCAGGCGATCCAGGCGGTGCAGCAGCGACGGCAGGGCGGCGATCTACGCTGGATGGAGCTGCCCTACGCCGACACCGGCGAGATCGAGCAGCTGGCCGCCGATCTCCGCGATCAGTTCGAGAACTTCGTCGTGCTGGGCATCGGCGGCTCGGCGCTGGGCAACATCGCGGTGAACACTGCGCTGAACGGGCCATTCTATAACCAGCTGACTGGCCGCAAAACGCCGCGACTGTTCGTGCTCGACAACAGCGATCCCGAGTTCAACGCCGGCCTGCTCGACGTGATCGATCCGGCCAAGAGCGTCTTCAATGTGATCACCAAATCGGGATCAACCGGCGAGACGCTCAGCTCGTTTCTCTTTTTCCGCGACGCCGTGCAAAAAGCGGTCGGTGCCGACAAGATCAAAGATCATTTTGTGCTGACCACCGATCCGGCCAAGGGACCGCTGCGCGAGCTGGTCAATCAAGAGGGCTTTCGCTCCCTGCCGGTGCCGGATGGCGTCGGCGGGCGCTTCTCGGTGCTGTCGCCGGTGGGGCTGCTGAGCGCGGCAGTGACCGGCATCGATATCAAGCAGCTGCTGGCGGGCGCGGCCTACGCCGACGAGCTCACGCGCGAGGCCGATCCGTGGCAGAATCCGGCGGCGCTAGGTGCGCTGATCCAGTATCTGCTCTACGGCAAGGGCGTCGATATCGTGGTGATGATGCCCTACGCGCAGCGGCTCAAAGACGTCGCCGACTGGTTCGCGCAGCTGTGGGCCGAAAGCCTGGGTAAGAAGCTCAGCCGCACGGGCGAGACCGTCAACGTCGGGCCGACGCCGGTCAAAGCGCTGGGCGCAACCGATCAGCACTCACAGGTGCAGCTGTATGTCGAAGGTCCGTTCAACAAGCTGATCAACTTCATCCGCGTGGAGCAGTTCGCCGAGCAGGGCGCACTGCCGGCAGGCTACGCCGACATGGACGCCTTCGCCTACCTGACCGGGCACTCGTTCGCCGAGCTGATCAACGCCGAACAGGAGGCGACCGCGATCGCCCTGACGGAGGCAGGCAAGCCCAGCATGACGCATATCGTGCCCGAGATCAACGCCTTCACGGTGGGCCAGCTGCTCTACTTGCTGGAAGTCCAGACCGCGATCGCCGGCGAGCTGTTCGGCATCGACGCGTTCGATCAGCCGGGCGTGGAGGCAGGCAAGATCGCGACCTATGCCTTGCTGGGACGCAGCGGCTACGAGCAGCAGCGCCAGCAGATCGAGCAGGCACTGGGCCAGAACAATCCCCGCGCAGTAGTCTAGTCGAACCAATAGACTCGGCAAGCAAAAGGCACTGGCGCAAACCAGTGCCTTCTTCTCAGGGCTCACAGCTCAGATGTATCAGCCAGCGTGCTTGCGCGCCCAGATCCGCAGCGGCCCAAGCTCCTCGAAGCCCAGCGCGCGAAACGCCGCTAGCTCATCGCCCGACTCGTAGCCGACAAGCGGCAAGCCCGGAAAGCGCCGCTGCACTGCGGCGACACAGCCAGCCCGCAGCCGCTGCGCGTCCTGCGCTGGAACAAACACATTCGACAGCCCGACCACCTGGCCGGTGCGGTTGGCGATCGCGCCCGCCACGATGCGCTCGTCCCTATACGCCGCCAAGATCACGATCGACTCGTCTGCGAGCAGCGCGGGCAAAAAGATACGGTCGTATGGATCGTCGCTGGGCTCGCCGCGCCAGGCTGTTTCCCAGGCTGCCAGCTCCGTCGCACTACCGATCCGGCTCCAGCGGAGATCGTCGCGCTCGGCCTCGATCTGAAGCGGCTCTCCCGAGCGCCAAAGCCAGGACGCCTCAAACAAACCACGAAAGCCCAGCGGCGTGAGATCCAGAGCCGCGAAGCTATCTTTGACCGCCCAGGCACCCGGAATATCTGCCGCCATCAGTGAGCGGATCGCGGCAAGCTGATCGGCGGCGGGATCGGCGGCCAGCGTGACGGCGTTGGGGTAGAACTGCGGCGCGGCATAGCGATTGATCCAGATGCCGGACAAAAACTCGCCGGCGTGACCATGCGCGCGGCAAACCGTGTCGCACCAGACAGCGTTGTTGTGGACGGCCAGCCCAACCCGATCGTGTTCTTGCAACTCAGGCATTGAATCAGCCTACCTAGAAGATTGTTGATCAACCTTGTGCTGGGCGTGATAAATCACGCCCCTACAATGGTAACCTACTGTGCTGAATAGCT
>JAFAYS010000733.1 GCA_019240175.1 Chloroflexota bacterium
CGACGATTTGCTGCCGCCCGTTCCCGAAGTTGCGGAGACGCCCGCCGAGCCCGCTGTAGTGCCAGTTGTCAGTGCAAGCGCTTCACCCTCGCAGGTGATCGAGGTGGTTGACGACGCGGTGTTTATTCTGGAGGATATTCAGGCGGCCTGGGATCAGATCAAAGAAGATGTCAGGGCCGACAATCCGGTGATTCATGCCCAGCTTAACGGCCTGCACCCGATCAACGTCGAGGATCGCACGATCGTGCTGCTGGCCAGGCAGAAGTGGCAGAAGACCAAGCTGGACTCGGAGAAGGCGCGCCGGGTGATCGAGCGTGCGCTGACGCAAGTGCTAGGTGGGCAGTGCTATTTCCGTGTGACGCTGGATGAGCAAGAAGAGATGCCCGATATCAATAAGCAGATTCAGCACGTGCGTAAAGACGAGCTGGTGCGTAAAGCCGTCAATGTATTCAATGCCACAATTATTGCTATCGATAAACCGGAATGAGCGTCGTGACCGCTCACTATAAGGAGTTTTCGCATGGATCGTAAGATGATGCAGCAGCTACAGCAAATGCAGACGAAGTTGGTCAAGGCTCAGGAAGAGCTGGGCAATACCGAGGTTGAAGGCACGGCGGGCGGCGGTGCGGTCAAAGTGACCATGAATGGCCACCGTGAGCTGCGCGGCCTTGAGATCGCGCCTGAGGCCGTCGATCCCGACGATGTCGAGACGCTGCAAGAGATGATCGTCGCGGCCTTCAACGATGCCTCGAAGAAAGCCCAGGATCTCAGTGAGTCCAAGCTGGGCGGCCTGACGGGCGGCATGAAGATTCCGGGCTTGTTCTAGCCGTTTGACTGTTTCGAGTTCAAAGTTCAACGTTTTGTGCTTCACATAACGTGAGCTTTGAACTTGTTTTTTGAAAGGAATAACTGTGCCGACGGGCATCGAACATTTAACCGTCGAGCCGATTGCGCGGTTGATCGAAGAGTTCAACAAGCTGCCCGGCATCGGCCCCAAGACGGCATCGCGGCTGACGTTCTATCTGCTGCGCGCCAATCCTGAGCAGGCGGCGGCGCTGGCTCAGGCGATCGTCGAGGTCAAAGAAAAAACGCTCTACTGCTCGCGCTGCTTCAACATTGCCATGACCGACCCCTGCGCGGTCTGTAGCAGCACCAACCGTGAGCAGTCGGTGATCTGCGTGGTGGAAGAGCCGCTGGATGTGCTGGCGCTGGAGCGCACGGGCGAGTTCAACGGCCTGTATCATGTGCTCCACGGCGCGATCTCGCCGGTCGAAGGCATCAACCCCGACGATCTCAAGATCCGCGAGCTGATCGCCCGCACACGCGTCGAGCCGATCGAAGAAGTGATTATTGCCACCAATCCCACGACCGAGGGCCGCGCGACGCAGCACTACATCGCGCGTGAGCTGGTACCCAGCGGCGTGAAAGTAACTGCTTTGGCGCAGGGCTTGCCGGTCGGCGGCGATCTAGAGTATGCCGATGAGATTACGCTGGGACGCGCGCTGGAGAATCGCCGCGAGGTGTAGCGCGGTACGGCCTGGCAATGGGCAAAATGCCACCGCCAAAATAACCGATCCTGACTAGTGCCGAAGCTGGGGCTCGGCGTTATAGTGTCCTGGATTGTCGGTGCGCCGAACGGCTGGCGACATTCTAATCAGGAGTAACGCATGAGCTTCGCTGATATTCTGAATCAGGCGCTTGAACAGGTTCGCGGCGCACAGTTCGCGGGAGTAGTGAGCGCCGATGGTCTCGGCGTGGACGTGGTCACAAGCGATACCACGTGTGATCCGAAAGTGGCAGAGCTGGAGCTGGGCGAGGTTGCGGCGGCGATCAACGGCGCGACTCAGCGGCTGAGCAGCGGCACAGTCCGCGATTTCTTGATCGAGGCTGAGCGCGCAACCTACGTGGCCTCGCAGGTCATCCCGGGCTACTACGCGGTCATCGGCATCGATCCGGCCACGCATCTGGGCCGCGCGCGCTTTGCCGCCAAGCAGATGGCTGAGCGCCTTCAGCACGAGCTATAGATTTTTCACCAAACAGAGCGGGCGCGTCGAATACTCGACGCGCCCGCTTTTTATTCCGCCGTGTGGCTCTAGCTTTGGCCGCCCATCTTGCGGCGCAGCTCGGCCATCTCCTGATCCAGCTCCTGGTTAGCCTCAAGATCCTCGAAGCGCGTTTCCAGCGTGCCGCGATTCAGCTTCGCCATGGCGTCGGCCTGAGCCAGCTGATCGTCGACGCGCTCCTCAAGCTGGCTCATCTTATCGAGGGCATTGGTGCTGTTGATGCCCTGGATCGTGCGCTGGATCGTCTGCTGGGTCTCCGCGCGGTTGCGCTTGGCGATCAGGAGGTCGCGACGGGCCTTGGCCTCAGCAATGCGTGCCTCAAGCTTGACCAGCGCGTCCTGCATCTCCTCGACCTGCTGATCCTGCGCCTCGTACTGCTGCTTGTAGTTGTCGGCCAGCTTCTGCGACGACAGCTTGCGCGAGAGTGCCTGGCGGGCCAGCTCCTCATCGCTGGCGCGCATCGCGGCCTCGGCCTTGCCCTGCCACTGATCGGACTCGGTCTGGTACTGCACCATCTTGTTGTGCAGCTTGGTCTCGTCGGCCATCGCGGCGGCTACGTGGGTCTTGGTCTCGTATAGATTCGCATTGAGGTCGCGTAGATACTGGTTGACCATCTTCTCGGGGTCTTCCGCGCGGTCAAGCAAATCGTTGAGGTTTGCGCTCAGAATGTCACGAACACGACTCAGAAACGCCATGGTAGGTTCCTCCTTAGTGGTCTGGGGTGATTATAGTTCCAACGTCAAATTACGTACAATCCCCAATAAGGTTACAGGCTAGAGCGGACGTTTGACTGGTATTCCGACGCGGCGCGGGTACTGCAATGGTGTTGGCTGCATTTTGTGTACCACAAGCAGTGTGCGCGGCTCTACGCCTGGCAGCTGCACCGGGATGCTCTGGCCAAGCTTGCCGCCCAGTAACTGCAGCGCGCGCTGCGCTGGTTGCGCTTCTCCCTCGCCGGCTACGCTTTTAGGCGCGACAAACACGCCGCCGATCTGGCACAAAGGCAGACAATATTCCGCCAGCACGTTGAGCGTCGCGACCGCGCGCGCTGTGACGCCGGCAAACTGCTCACGGTAGCGCGGATCGCGGCCTAGCTCCTCGGCGCGGCTCGTGCGGATCTCGACATCGCGCAACTGCAACACGTCGATCATATGGCTCAGAAACTCGGTCTTCTTGCCCACGCTCTCGACCAGCAGCAGCCGCATCTCGGGCCAGAGCAGCTTAAGTGGGAGGCCAGGAAATCCAGCGCCGGTGCCGATGTCGGCCAGGGATGCGGGCGGCTGCGATCGCCAGACGTGCGCGAGGCTCAGCGAGTCCAGAAAATGCCGCACGCCGATCTCCTGCGGATCGGTGATGGTGGTCAGGTTGGTACGCTCATTCCAGCGGCTCAGCTCGGCGGCGTAGCGCTCGAACTGCTCAAGCTGGGCCTCCGAGAGCGTCAGGTCCCACTCATTGGTCTTATTGATCAGCAGATCGCGTAGTGTCATGACGTGGCACATCTTGATATAAGCCGTGCTCCTCGATATACTCGCGCACGGCAGTCGGCAGATGGTAGCGAATCGGCCTGTTCTCGCTGAGCCGCCGGCGAACCTCGGAGGCCGAGATGTCCAGCACCGGGCCAGGTATGACGAGGATGCGATCGCGGG
>JAFAYS010000791.1 GCA_019240175.1 Chloroflexota bacterium
ACAATTCTCCGCGAAATTCCCCAACCTTAGAGTGAAATTATAAATGTTGTGGAGCGTGCAATTACTTGAGCATCACGCCAGCAGCTTGATCGCACCAGGGCGGATCTCGACTGTCACCTGTTGCAGCGCCGCGCCTAGAATCTCGCCATCCAGATGCACCGGCACCGGCGCGGCGGCCTCGATCGTCACCTCGCGGGCGCGCGCCATACGCACCTGCTTCAGCCGAGCATGCGTCCCGCGAATCACCTTCGGCACATGGCGCAAAATCTCGTCCAGCCGCATGGCAGCACACAAACACACATCGAACTGGCCGTCGTCGAGCTGCGCGTCGGGCGTGACCCAGAAGCCGCCGCCATGGCAGCGCCCGTTGCCGATCGTCGTCAGTAGCATTGGCTGCTCGACCGTCTGGCCATCAAAGTGAACGCGCATCGACGGTGCCTGGTAGTGCCGCAGTGCCCGTAGTAGCGCCGCCAGATAGACCGCGAAGCCACGCAGTCGGCTGGGACGCTGGTTCTCGACCGCGATCTGCGCATCGAAGCCGCAGCCCAGCCCGTTAATAAAAGCGCGACCATTGGCCACGCCCACATCCACCGGTCTGGGCGTGCCGTCACGCAGCCGCTGCGCCGCCAGCAGGGGCCGGTTGGGCGGCAGATCGATCATCTTGACCAGATCGTTGCCGGTGCCGATCGGGATCAGTCCCAGCGGCGTGGACGATCCCAGCAAGCCGTTAACAACCTCGTTGATCGTGCCGTCGCCGCCGACCGCCACAACTGCGCTGTAGCGATCTTGCTCGGCTGCGGCTGCCGCCAGCTTCTGCGCGTGGCCCGAAAACTCGGTGCGCGCCAGCTCGAAGCTCAGCTCGGCGTTCTGGAGTGCGGCGCGAACGGCCTGCTCGCGCTGGGCGGCGTGGCCTTTTTGGGCGGATGGGTTGAGGATGACGTAGAGCATGGCATTTTCCATATAGGTCGGTTGCTCCGATTGTAGCAGCGCGCGCGTCCGGCGACAATAGACCGCGTGGCAGCAAAAACCCCTGGATCGACTCCAGGGGCGGTGGATCAGGTGGCGAGTGGGGCAAGCGATCTAATGTCCCGAGCCGAAGTAGCCGCCGTCGTCGAGGAAGCTGGTGCCCGATCCAATCGTGCCGCCGCCGTCACCGTCGCCACTTTTGTTGCCGGAGCCAAGGTAGCCACCGGCATCAAGGAAGCTGGTGCCGGAGCCGATCGTGCCGCCGCCGTCACTGCGCGTGCCGGAGCCAAGCATGCCGCCGTCGAGATATGCGCTGGGTGAAGCGCCAAGCGCGGCGAAGAGCAGCGCGGCCAGCAAAGAGCGATAGCGATTCATGGAAACTTCCTCCTGAAGCGATACGAAGGATGTGCACTATAGCGAGATCGCGCGGATGTGTAAAGCGCAATTAGTTAAATATCGCTGACAGAGCCGCGATATTCGCGATCGACGCGGCAGCGTGGTATAATCGCGGCCCGACTGTTGGAGTTGTAATCATTTTGAGCTATCTGCTCCCAATCGGACCATTTCATGCCGCGCTTCGCACACCGCAGCGATTTGTCCTGCGCGCCGAGGCCGACATCATCCAGGATATTGAGTACCGCGACGGCTATAGCGATCGCTCGATCATCGAGCGCGTGCGGCGCGCGGATCTTGCCCGCAGCTATCCGTTGATCAACCGTATCTGCGGCGTTCACTCACACCATCATGCCCTGGCCTGGACTATGGCCCTTGAGTCGCTGGCCGGGCTCGAAGTCTCGCCCCGCGCCCAGATGCTGCGCACCGTCGCCGCCGAGCTAGAGCGCGCCGCCTCCCACTTGCAGCAAACCGCGATCGTTTTTGGACTGATTGGCCTTTCGCAGATTCAGCGGCAGCTTGTCGCGCTGCGCGAGTGGATTCTGGCCGCCATGCAGCGTCTCACCGGCCATCGCCTGGTGATCGACTTTGCGCGTCCAGGCGGCGTGCAGGTCGATCTGACCAACGAGGAGCGCGCCGCCATGCAGCGGCTGCTCAAGCGTCCCGCCGAGGTGCTCTATAAGCTGATCGACCGCAC
>JAFAYS010000949.1 GCA_019240175.1 Chloroflexota bacterium
TCGCTGCGTCCGGCGCGATTCGCTCCGCGTTACCGACACACGCTTATGAAAAAGAAAAAAACTCAGAATCACTCCTTCCATGCTACCGAGCTGCAGCCCTGCGATGAGGCCGGGCCGCTGCCGGCTCCCGCGCAGCGCGCCGAGTCCTGCCGGTTTTTGAACGATGCCAGCCTGCAGCTTTCCGCGTCGCTGGACTACGAGACCACGCTGGCGACGATCACGGGGCTGTTCGTGCCCGCGCTGGCCGATTACTGCCTGGTCGATCAGCTGACGCCCACGGGCCGCCTGCTGCGCGTCTCAACGGTCCATGCCGATCCGGCGCAGGCTGCGCTGCTCAAGCGCGAGCTGCGCTATCCGCCCGATCTCAGCGCGACCGATCATCCCGTGGCCAAAGTTCTGCGCACGCGTCGCGCCGAGCTGCATCACGAGATCACGGATCGTCAGCTGCAGGTCACCGCGCGCGACGATGAGCATTTGCAGATGCTGCGTGAGCTTGACCTGACCTCCGGTATGGTGGTGCCGCTGATCGCCCACGATCAAATCGTCGGGGCGCTGTCGCTGGGCGTGGTGCGTGGTGGACGGCAGTACACCGAGGCGGATGTGCCGTTCATGGAGGCGCTGGCCGAGCACGCGGCGGCGGCGCTGATCAATGCGCAGCGCTACAAAGATGCGCAGGAAGGATTGCGCGCCCGCGAGCAGTTTCTTTCGATCGCCGCCCATGAGTTGAAAAATCCTCTGACGACGCTGCTCGGCTCGATCGAGCATCTTCAGCGCCGGATTAGCCGCATGGAGCAGGCGCAGGAGCGCGATCACCAGATCACGCAGCGTATTCGTGAGCAGCTGTTGCGGCTGACGCAGATGGTCGACTCGCTGCTGGACATTGCCCGCGTCGATACTGGACGCTTCAACTTGGTCCGCGCACCGATCGATCTCGGAGCCCTGACGCGACGACTGGTTTCGGAGATGCAGCCGACCAGCAGACAGCACCAGTTTGCGGTCGAGGTGCTCGATGATCCGCTGATTGTGTATGGCGATGCCGTGCGCCTGGAGCAGGTGCTGCAAAATCTGCTGAGCAACGCCATCAAATATAGCCCCAACGGCGGCCCGATCGAGGTGCAGATTGCGCGACATGACGATCAGGCTACGGTGGTGGTTTCCGATCTAGGCATCGGTATTCCGCAGGCGGCGCTGCCGTATTTGTTTCAGCGCTTTTTCCGCGCGCCCAACGCCGAGCATCAGCAGGTCGACGGCATTGGCCTGGGGCTGGCGGTGGTCAAGGAGATCGTCACGCTGCACGGCGGAACCGTCGCGGTGGCTAGCGAGGAAGGCCGCGGCAGCACCTTTACGATCGCGCTGCCCCTTTCGGAGCCAGGCAGCCCCGGCGATCGCCATCTCGCCGATCCACAGCCCGCGTTTATCCCGGCTGTCGCGCCGATTGTGGGATAGGCCCAGGCTGCCCGCGCGGCGTCGAGCGCGTTTTTTGCGCCTGCGTGCTCCCCTGCACGCTCCGGGCTTGCGCTGCTGCTAGCGCTGCATCTGCCTGTGCCACTTAAAGCATGTGTGCCTCTGCGCTTTCCCTCTTCCAAACTCCTCCCACCGAATCTAGACAAATTACACTGTATTATTAAGCTGTGTAGATCAGGATTATTCTGAGCTTTGTTCTTTGTTTGCAAGTTCTTTCGGGAGGATAGGATGAGTGACGGCCTGACACAGGAGGTGGCGCGCGCCGCCGATCAGCTGATCGCGACGCTGCAAGAACGAACGAGTGGTAGCTTAGACTATTCCGAGGGGAGCCTGGCCGTGATCGAGGAATTGCTGGACGAGGCGTCGAATTTTGCGGGCGATATGAGTCCTGAGCAGCTTCAGGGGCTGTCTCAGGATTTCGGCTGCTACATCCTCGAAGTTGCCCGTCGCGAGTTTGGCGGTCGCTATGCCTGGTTTGAGCAGCGCGATCAGCCGGTGCTGGTGGTTGGCGAGCCGGCGTTTCGCGTGGCGCTGCTGGCCTGGGATAAGGTCAAAGGTCGGCTGTCCGGCGATAAGGCCGACAATATTCCGTTTTTCTACAGCGGTTTCGCCGAGCGAGCCCGTCGCGCAACGCCCGGCGATGATGTGCTATACGTTTAGAGCAATGAGCATAGGATTGACTCGGTAGGGGCGTATTGCGATACGCCCAGGGCGTGCGCAGCACGCCCCTACGAATCCACGATGCTAACTAAAGTCTGTGTCTTCCATGCTACGCCGGCTGGCTCAGCGCTCGCTCGGCGGCGGTGCGCAGTGCGCCGAGCTGGCTGCGATGCTCGGCCTCGTGCTGCATCAGGTGGTGCAGCACCCACTCGGGCGTGACGTCATAGTCCGGCAGCGAGCGCACACGCCGAAAATCCTCCAGGCTCATCCGCTGAAACACATCCAGCACCAGCTTGCGCACAGTTGCCAGCCGCTCCAAATGCTGGTCGAGGCTGAAGCCCTGCACCTGCGTCAGCAGGCCCTGCGCCTCACGATGGTCGTAGGGGAAAAGGGCGACCACTTCCTGCGGGTATGGCTGCTCAAGCACCTCGCTATAAAGCCAGTCGGCCTCGATCAGCGCCAGGTGGTACAAGACCGTGCCGATGCTGCTCTCGTTGTGAGGCGGCAGCCAGTCGATCGTCGCTTGATCTAGGCCGTCGAGATTGCTCAACGTGCGCTGACGCGCATCCTGAAACGTCCACAGCCAGCGTGCAATTTCCGGCTCCGCGTTCAAGCGGTCATCGACAATCAGATATTTCTGCTCACGCAAATCCATGCATTGCTCCTCATAGGACTCCATGTATTGCAGGTGATCGTAGCAGATGCGCGTACCGCCGGCGACGGACCTTATACCGACTCATAGCGCTGCGCCGGCTGATCCAGCCCGTAGCGCGGGTAGGCTGTATCAATCTGCGGGTAGCGCGTCTCCACGAGCGCGAGAGTTTCGGCCAGTACCTCCCGCAGACTCGCCGCAGCTTGGATCGGCGGCTGGTGGTACGTGCGCTGTAGCCGCGCTCCAACCTGCTCGGGTACGATTGGCAGGCGGTCCAGCACCTGGTAGATCCATTTGAAGGTTGGAAAATACGCTTTGTTCAAGGCCAGCAGCACCAGAAACAAGCTGCACTGAATGGTGCTCAGCGTGTTGTAAAACCTGGTCGGGTTGTCGCGCTGGGCGGCGAGATTCAGCTGGCGCATGTGAAAATGCGGCAGGTACTCTGCCAGAAAGCGGATCGTCAGCGCCTCGGGATACGCCGCGCTGATGGCCTTCCAGCGTTGCGCTAGCTCGTCGCCGCGCAGGGGAATGCACCAGCGCAGGATGTCCAGCCGGTTATTCGCTACAAGATCCAGGCTGTAGTCGGTCAGGACAGGCCGGATCATTGCTTCTTCTTGCGCGACGGTGGTGTGCCACAGATCCACGGGTAGGCCCTGGATCTGAAACGAGCTCTGGTAGCCAGGGTCGAAGGCGGGATAGCGATGCTCGGCCTGGAGCACGTCCGCGATCGCTGCTTGCCGCTCGATGTCGGGCAGCTGATCCCAGACCAGCATGATCTCCAGGTCGGAGTACGCATCGCTGTAGCCGCGCGCCACCGAGCCGATCGCCAGCACTGCTTCCAAGCCGCGCGATCGATCGAGCTTGCCGGCTAGCTGACGCGCAAGATCCAGCCGCCAGCGCGCATGATGATTCATGAAATCCTGCTCCTCTCCCGCCATGTGCCCGAATGATTATTTGCAAAATTCCCGCGCGGTAGCCAGCAAGACCTGGGCGCAGCGATCGACGGATTCGAGATCGGTCCACTCGACAACCGCGTGCGCCCCGGTGCCGCTTGGGCCAAAGACTACCGTGGGGATGCCCGCCGCCGACAAGATCGCCGAGTCCATCCAGGGTGTTTCGCCGACCATCTGCGGCTCCGCGCCGAGAATGGAACGCGCCTGGCGAGCTAGCTCGACCACGATTGGCGCGTCGGCGGCGACCTCGAAGGGCAGCCGCTCAAAAGTCGTGCGCAGGCTGGCCTGGAAGCTGGCATCACGCGCGCCGATCTCAGCAAGCAGCTCCTGGATTTGCGCCTCGACGATCGTCTGGGTCTCGCCGGGAATCGTGCGGCGCTCGACCATCAGCGTGCAGCGCTCGGGATAGCTCGACAGCTCCTGGCCGCCGTTGATCAGCGAGGCGTGCAGCGAGCCGCTGTGCAGCAGCGGATGCGACGATTGCGACCGCAGCGAGCGATCCAGCGCTTCCAATCCGACCAGCACCTGGCCCATCTTGGCGATCGCGTCCACGCCGAGGTCCGGCTTAGAGCCATGCGCCGCCACGCCGCGCGTCTCGATCTCAAGCCAGATAAAGCCTTTATGCGCCAGACAAATCTGTAGCTGCGTTGGCTCCGTAACAATCGCCGCGTCCGCCCGCCAGCGCTTAACGATCGACTCGGTGCCCAGACTGGCGTACTCCTCGTCGGCAACGGCAGTAACGATCACATCGCCGCGCAGATTGTGCCTGGCCGCCTCAGCCGCCGCGATCATGACTGCCGCCAGTCCGCCCTTCATGTCGTACGCGCCGCGACCATACAGCTGGTTGTTTTCGATTCTAGGCGTGTGCGGCTGCTCCATGCCCACCACGCCGACGGTATCGATGTGGGCGTTGAGCATCAACGAGCGACCGCCGCCGCTCCCACGCGCAATGCCGATCACGCTGGGCCGGCCAGGGCTAGGCTCGTCGATCTCCACGTCAAGGCCGGCATCGCGCAGCCAGCCGGCGATAAACTCCGCGATCGCGCTTTCACCAGCCGAGCCCGGCACCAGGTCAGGATTAATCGAGTCGATCGCGACCAGATCGTGCAGGAGTTGAGTAACAGCGTGCATGAATGCTCCTCCCAAAGAATGCGCTAAAGATTAATGTTACTGATCATCAGTACGATTCAGGATACTTCTTATCCAGCGAATGACAGCACTAGCGCGAAATAGAGCGCGAACAGCGTGTTGAGAATAATTCCAACGATCGTCAGCGCGCGCCTGGGTTGTCGCAGCCCGAGGCCGCCCAGGATCACGCCGACGAGCGCCGGCAGCACTAGCGTGCCAAACCCGATCCAGCGCTGCGCCGTCAGCGACAGTCTGCCTAGCGACGTGTCGAAAAACGTTGTGGCGACGATCAAAATGACTACCGCGATCAGAAACATTGCGCAGGATGCCAGGCCGTAGCGCGGCGGGCGGTTAGGCTGAGCGGTAGATTGTTGGCTCATGGCTAGACCTCGCTATGTAGGCGTGTGCTATTGCAGATGTTGTGCGCATAGTACTGTATATGCAGCGCTTCTGCGTATCCACGTTTTCGACGGCATAAAGGACACCTGATGGATGACGATCGTATTCTGCGTGCGCAAACCGGCGATCAAGCGGCTTTTCGAGTGCTAGTCGAACGTTATAGTATACCGGTTGAACGGATTTCGCACATGTGACGTTTTTCAATAAACAAAGGTGCTACAAATCGATTAGAGCGAATTAATTTTTTAGTTAGTGCTAGCTCGGCAATTATTCTACCCTGATGATCTGAAAACTCAACTTCGAATACCGGCACAAGTTCTGTGAATAGAAGAACAATGGCGTCCTGTTGCTCTTTCGTAAGATTAGGTATCGGTATATTGCACTTGAGTCTAACGAGCTTAAACATCAGGTCTGATTGATCTGCATCATTGTTTGTGTTGCTTAGCTTGAGGAATAGTGTTGTCAGTAGTGTTACAGGAAGAAATTTAAATGAATTTGACCAGTTTGTAACAGTATCTTTACTAATTATTGACTTTCTTAAACTGGCGTGCTACACTCCTCACTATCGAAATGCAGCTTTGCAGGTATGGTCATACGGCTATATTTGCCTTGCCCCGCTCAAGAATTTCATTCGTACAAGGCTTCTCCCCCCAAGTAATCATGCTTGCTCTCGGCTGGTTGCTGACCCGTCGATCGGCGCTACGTGCCCATAAACCGGGAATGGGTGACGTGTGCTCGACCGCCTGCGCTGCTGACTAACTTCAAGATTTGGGAGGAAAACCACATGAAGCGGTACTTTAAACTGCTCGCGCTCGTCGGAATTGTATCGGCCTCCGCTGTGTCGGTGCAAGCTGCGCCCGAAGGCCCCTCGACGCAACCCGTGCCAGAAAAGGCTGCCAAGGGTAAGCCCGTTCCCGATCAGTACATCGTGGTGCTCAAGGAGTCAGCTGACGGCCAGTCGATCGCAAGCAGTGCCGGTATCCAGGCCAAGCATGTGTATAAATCGGCGATCAAGGGTTTTGCCGCCAAGCTGAACGCCGAGCAGCTCAAGGCGCTGCAAGCCGATCCCAACGTCGCGTTCATCGAGCAGGATCAAGAGGTCAAGATCTCGAACACGCAGTATAACCCGCCGTGGGGCCTGGATCGCATTGACCAGCAGTACGGCCTGGATGGCGCGTACACCAGCTACAACCAGGGCCAGGGCGTAACCGCCTACATCATCGACACGGGCATCGAGTCCAGCCACTGGGATTTCGGCGGACGCGCCTACAATGTGTATGATGCCTTTGGTGGCAATGGTGAGGACTGCCAGGGCCACGGCACGCATGTCGCCGGCACGGTGGGCGGCGCGACCTACGGCGTGGCCAAGCAAGTGCAGCTGCGCGGCGTGCGCGTGCTCGACTGCTCCGGCTCCGGCTCCTGGTCGGGCGTGATCGCGGGCATGGATTGGGTGCGCATCAACGGCACGCGACCGGCGGTTGCCAACATGTCGCTGGGTGGCGGCTACTCGGCAGCGGTCAACGCGGCGGCGACCAGCCTGAGCGACTCGGGCGTCTTCACCGCGATCGCGGCGGGCAACAGCTACGGCGACGACGCCTGCTATTATTCGCCGGCCAGCGCGGCGGGCGTGCTCACGGTGGCATCCTCGAACAGCAGCGACGGCCACTCCTACTACTCGAACGGCGGCAGCTGTGTTGAAGTCTACGCGCCAGGCGAGAACATTCTGTCGGCCTGGATCGGCGGCGGCACCAACACGATCAGCGGTACCTCGATGGCCTCGCCGCATGTTGCCGGCGTTGGCGCGCTCTACAAGAGCACCTATGGCGACACCGCCTCGTCCAACGTTGTGAACTGGATTGTCGGCAACGCGACGCCTGGCGTCATCAGTGGCGCAACCCCGGGCACCCCGAATCGGCTGCTCTACAAAGCCGGCCTCTAAACCCCGCAGCGATTCTTGTGCAACCACGCTCTGCCAATTGGCGGAGCGTGGTTTTGTTTTGCCGCGCTCCACACCGCACGCTCAGAGCGGCGGATTGATCAAGTACGATCGATTTGTTACGGCTCCAGGCGCAGCAGCGACACCTGATCGCGCTCCACGGTCTCGCGATCGAAGCGCATCGGGCGATAGCGCACAGCCTGCCAATCTCCGAGAAAATCGTCGTAGTGCGGCGACAGCACGTTGCCCGACTGGCCGATCGCCTGGATGAACTGGCCGTTGCCCGTGCTGCTCAGATCGATTACCTGGCGATAGGTCGGCCCCTGGTGCTGCTTGAAGCCGGTGTTGGGATCGAAGTTGCCGATGTTGACCGTGCCCCAGTTGCCGCCGTTGCCGATCTCGCGGTTGAGCAGCGAGCCGACCACGGGCACGTCGCCCAGCGGGAGATGCGTGAACTCGGCGGTATGCAGGCGATCCCAGCGCCAGCTGCTAGGATCGTTGCCGAGCTGCTGTTCTAATTTCTGCACGGCGGCGCTCAAGGTTTGGCTGGCGATCGCGCGGCAGTCCTCGGCGGTCTCGGTCGTGACGTCGTCGCACCAGGGACTCGCCGGATCGTCGAGCGTTGCGATCAAAAACTCACCGACAAAGCCTTCGACGCCGAACTGGTAGCGCGGCCTGAGTCGCGCGCCGATCTCGTCGCGGATTAGCGCTGTTGGCAGCTCCTCGAACCAGGCGGCAAAGATCGCAGCCGCCGCGCTATCACCGCGTGTGTCGCCGTCCCACGCCCGCAGCAGCTCGATCGCCTGGCGCTCCGGCTCGGTCTGCGGCGCGGCCAGCTCAATCAGCGACGGCACCAGCCGTTGGGCGATCAGCGAGACGGTATCGGCCTGGATCGCCGCAAAATCTTCGGGGCTGAGCTGATCTTTGGCGGTCACCTGGGCCAGAATCCGCTCGGCGCGGTAGGGTTTGAGCCAGTTGCGACCCAGAAAGTACGGGTAGCTCATGCCCGCCGAGCGATTATTGGCTGTGACGATGTACTGCTCCGGCGGGTTGTAGCTGTGTGGCAGCTCCGCGAAGGGCACGTAGCCGGTCCACTCGTAGTCGCCGCTCCAGCCCTCGACCGGAATCGACGGATTGTCGCGGGTGCGCAGCGGAATGTGCCCCGGCATGTAGAAGCCAATATTGCCGTCGACGTCGGCGTAGACAAAGTTTTGCGACGGGCCGCGATAGCCGCGCAGCGCCGTTTGAAAGTCCTCCCAGCTCTGCGCACGATTCATCTGCAAAAACGTCGCGATCGTCGGGTCGTCGGCGGTGATGCCGCTCCACTGCATCGCCAGCGGCTCAAGCGGCGGCAGCGTCGAGCCCGGCGAGCGATTGGCCATGATCGCGTCCGAGACCAGCGAGCCGTGGCGCGTGCTGCGTACCTGATACTGTATGTCGGCCTGACCCGCGACCTTGATCGTCTCGGTGATGACCGTCAGTGGCTCCAGCTGGCCCTGGAACTCGGCTTGCTTGCCGTCGGCGTCGAGCCGCTCACGAAACAGATCGACAACGTCGACGTGGTTGCTGGTCATGCCCCAGGCGATCGTGCGGTTGCGGCCAATCACCACGGCGGGCAGGCCGGGAATCGTCGCGCCGATCACATCGAGATCGCCGCCCGTAAGATGCGCCAGATACCAGGTTGACGGCAGCGACGAGGTCAGGTGCGGATCGTTGGCCAGCAGCGGCTTGCCGGTGGTGCTCTTCGCGCCTGACACAACCCAGCCATTTGATCCCAGGCCTTCGCGGCTGGGCGCGACCGTTCGCAGCCACGTGCCAACCTCGTGCTCAAGCGCGATCAGCTCGGCGTAGCCCTGACGGGCGGTCTCGTCGCCAGGCAGCTCCATGCCGGCCAGACTGTCGAGCCAGGATTTTTGCGTGGGATGCTGCGCGTCGCTCGCCTCGGCCATGATCGTCAGGCCGTCGGTCGCGTAGTCCGGGATCAGCTGCTGGGCGCGCTCTGCTCCTACCGCCTGGACGAGATTGGCGCGAAACAGCTCGTCCTCATAGCCTGCACCGCCGAGATTCCACGAGAGCACTTTGCCGAGCAGCACCACGTCGGCACCAACCCACGGCTCGGGCCGGGCGCGGAGCGCCAGCAGCTCAGGCGGCATGACCGGCTGCGTATTTAAAAACGCATTAATCCCCGCGACATAAGCGTCGATGTCGGTCTTGGCCTCGTTGGGCAGCTGCTGCCAGGCTTGCTGCGCGCTCTGATTCAGGCCGACGGTGCGCATAAAACGATCGACGCTGACGGTGAGATCGCCGAGGCT
>JAFAYS010000982.1 GCA_019240175.1 Chloroflexota bacterium
GGGCAGCAATAGCTATGGCCAGTCGACGCCACCCAGCGGCACGTTTACACAGGTGAGCACGGGCTATCTGCACTCATGTGGCCTGCGCACCGACAGCACGATCATCTGCTGGGGCGACAACAGCTACTACCAGGTCGATCCAACCTAGCGTACAGCTGGCGGCATAGCAGCCGACCAACATAAAGCAGAGGCGATCGCGCTTAGTGCGATCGCCTCTCTTGATTCTAGTATACAGCAACCGCGCGCAAAAAACAGCAGCGCAGGTCGCATCTTTTCCGAGGAGCCGCGCGCTATGCTAGCAGCGGCGCAGCGCACACTACGTCATACAAGCCGCGCACTATCTCGGAGACAAACATGCAAGAATCCACCTTTGATACCGGCAATGTCACGATCAACTACGCGATCGGCGAGCCAGCCGGGCCGCCGCTGGTGCTACTGCATGGCGGCTCTGCACGCTGGCAAAACTTCGATGCGATCCTGCCGCAGCTAGGGGCGCACTGGCAGATCTACGCACCGGACCTGCGTGGTCATGGCAAATCCGGCTGGACGCCCGGTCAGTACCGGCTTCAAGATTACACCAATGATCTGATCGTGTGGCTGGAGCAGTGCGTGAGCGAGCCGGCGCACATCTTTGGCCACTCGCTCGGCGGCATGATCGCGTTGATGGTTGCGGCTCAGGCTCCGGCACTGGTGCGCTCGGTTGTGGTCGGCGACGCGCCGCTGAGCAGCAAAAGCTGGCAGAGCGTGCTTGAAACCGATCGTGAGCGGCTGATTGCCATGCGCGATCTGGCAGGCGGCGCGGTTCCGCTGGATCAGCTTGAAGAAATGTTGAAAAATGCCCCGCTGATGCTGCCGGGCCGCGCAGCACCGATTACGCTGCGCGAGGCGCTGGGCGAGGACTCGCCGTATTTTCCGGGAATGGCACTCAATCTGGCGCAGCACGATCCGAACATGCTCTCAATGCTGCTCGACGCTTTCGAGGACGTCGCGACAGGCTACGAGCCCGAAGCGATCCTGCCGCAGATTCGCTGCCCGGCTCTGCTGCTGCAAGGCGATCCGGCTGCGGGCGGTCTGCTCTCCGACGACGAGATCCGTCGCGCGCTGTCGCTGCTTCGCTCACCGCAGCACGTCCAGCTGCGCGGTATCGGCCACGCGCTGTACAACGAGCAGGCAGCCCCGGTCCTCGACGCGCTCACGGCTTTTCTGAGCACACACTAACCTACCGCTTCAGCGATCCCGTTAAACAAAAACTCCTCAGCCAGAAGCAGGCTGAGGAGCAATCGGGCTAGATGGTCAGCTATTTGCTGCGGTTGCAGGTAATATCATAGCTGACGACGGTCATGGATTGCCCCGTAACTGAGCCGTACCAGCGGTAGCGATTGGCCGAATGCCGCACGGTCGTCTCCTGGTATTCGAACGTGGTCTCGCCGGCGGTGAAGGTTCCGCTCCAGGGCAGCTGATCTTTGTTCCAGCCCTGCGAGCGAACCGCCGCATGTGAGCCGTCGTTGGCCATCAGCGTTCGTGAGTGCTTGTTGGTCGCCGCGTCGAAGCCCCAGTACTGATCCTCGATCAGCGGCGTGCCCGTGGGCGATTGCAGCTCCTCGAAGTGGATCAGCAGCCAGGAGCCGTCGAGCGCCCACTCGTTCTTGAACATGCCATAGTACGGTCGCTGCTGTCCATTAGCCGGCGTTGTCACGCCACTACAGAACCAGGTTCCTACCTGCTCATGCCGACGATCATGCTTTGAGCGCTCACCCTTGTCCGGCGTTTCCCCTGCGGCATGCGCCACATACGTTGAAGCAAAACCGACACCCAGAGTCAACAGCACCAGAAGAACATTGAGTCGCTTGCGGAAGATGTTCGTGGCCATGCTCTACCCCCTTGAAACATGCCCTAAGCCGATTCTTCACCGCCAGAGACGCAAAACGGTGGCACAAGACAGAAGTACACCCCTGACTTCTGTAGCAGCACCACATCTACGCTAATGGGTGCCAGCCGTGTACATTCGCCGTTTTGCTCTTGTTTTCGTCGCTGCGCTGCGTTTGCGCTGGCTAGTCATACATTTGTCGATCCAACGATAATCGATAAAACTAGGTTGAGATGACTATACAAGTCAGGTGGCGCTGGCACAATCCTCGTTAAGTCCGTTTGTATAGTAGTAGTAAGTGACTCTATATTTGGCTTACCCTGCAGCTGGCCTGCTCGTTTAAGCAGGAGCTACCCGTTACTCAGGACTTCTGTTTATAGCATGGCAATCATCTAAATCAAACGGCATGAGCTAACAAAGAGTACATAATACATGCTCGGAGATGCATGACCAGAGTCCCGATTACCCGAGGTACTTTTGATGCCCACAGCAGTGGAGGTCGTTCCTGCTGATTGCGTAGGCGAGGCTTACCGCGCAGGAATTTCAAGATCTTTGTTCGATCTGGTTAAAGTTTTTTAGCCGTATATGAGGATCAAAACTGTATACATAAGGCACAAAAAAAGGCCCGCGACTTATGATGAGTCGCGGGCCGGCTGTTGGGTACGGAGGCGAACGTTTAGGCGCTAGGCCGTCTCGACCATTGATTCGCTGACCTCAATGTTGAGGCCCTCGGCGACGCGGCGGCCATAATCCTGATCGCACTTCAAGAAGTGGGCGATCATGAGCTCCTGGATGTGGCGCTCGGCCTGGCTAAGCAGCGTCACCAGATTCAGCACCAGGTCGTCGCGCTCGAAGTCAGGCATGGTGCGGTAGCGCTCGCCGGCCTGCTGATAGTCGTTGGTGCGGCTGAGCTTGCTGCGCGTGAGCTTGCCCGAGATCATCGGCTCGTAAGGCTTGCCGTTCTCCTCAGCCTCGGTGAGACCACCCAGCGATGACGGCTCGTAGTTGACGTGCGGATTCTCGCCCTTGCCGTCCACGTAGTAGGTCATCTGACCGTCGCGCTGGTTGGTGCGCGGCTGCGTGATCGGCTGGTTGACCGGCAGCTGGAGATAGTTCGAGCCGACGCGATAGCGCTGCGTGTCGGAGTAAGAGAAGGTGCGTCCGACCAGCATCTTGTCGTCGGAGAAATCGAGACCATCGACGAGCACGCCGGTGCCGAACGCGATCTGCTCGTTCTCGGCGAAGAAGTTCTCGACGTTGCGGTTGAGCGTCATCATACCGACCGGCAGCAGCGGGAACTGATCCTCGGGCCAGGTCTTGGTATCGTCCAGCGGATCGAAGTCCAGCTCAGGATGATCGTCGTCGCTCATGATCTGAACGCACAGCTCCCACTTGGGATACTCGCCGCTCTCGATCGCCTCGAAAAGATCTTTGGAGGCGTGGCCCAGGTCCGTGGCCTGAACCGCATTGGCCTCGGCCTGCGTCAGCGACTCGATGCCCTGCTGGCTCTTCCAGTGATACTTGACCAGCACGCCCTGGCCCTCGGCGTTGACCATCTTGTAGGTATTCACGCCGAAGCCGTCCTGGGTGCGGTAGTTCTTGGGAATGCCGCGCGGGCTGAAGAGCCAGGTCAGCATATGCATCGACTCGGGCGTCATGCTCATGAAGTCGAAGATGCGATTGGGCTCCTGGCGGAAGGTGACCGGATCGGGCTTGAGCGCGTGGATCACATCCGGGAACTTGATCGCGTCGCGGATAAAGAAGACCGGCAGGTTGTTGCCGACCAGATCCCAGTTGCCGTCCTCGGTGCGGAACTTGACCGCAAAGCCGCGCGGGTCGCGGGCTGCCTCGGAGGAGTCGCGCCCACCGATCACGGTCGAGAAGCGGATGCTGACCGGCGTTTTCTTGCCCTTCTCCCCGAAGAGCTTGGCGCGGGTATACTTGGCGGCGGGCTCGTCGCCGATCGTGCCGTAGGCCTCGAACTCGCCGTGCGCCACAAAGCCGCGCGCGTGAACCACACGCTCGGGAATGCGCTCACGGTCGAAGTGGCTGATCTTCTCCAGGAACTGATAATTTTCCAGCGTCGCCGGCCCACGATCGCCGACGGTGCGCGAGTTCTGATTATCGTAGACCGGATGGCCCTGGCGATTCGTCAAGAAGGGCTGATCCTGCTTCTTGCCGTTGTTTCCATTCGATGACTGATCACTCATGATCGTCTGGTGCTCCTTCCATGTGCCTGGCTCACGAGATCGAACAAAGGCACGAATCTGGATAGCTTTTACCTTAAATTTAAGGCTTCAGGTCACGCTGCAATTGTAATCCTATGCGTCCGACTCGTCAAAAATCAGACAAGAAATTCTTCCACACCCACATCGAGAGCTAGGGCGAAATACAGCCGGCGGCACGTCGTGGAGCGCGGCGGCAAATCCGCTTGCGACGGTCAGGACAAACCACCTATAATAGATTTATCTCCCGAATGTAACACCAATCTATAAAAGCGAGGCAGTAGCTTATGGATTCCAGCATGGAGGCGATCCAGGCAGAGAATACACAGCTTCGGCGGCAAGTAGCCGAGTTGGAAAGCGCGCTGCGTGAGCGGCAGCGGCTACTCGACGGCATCGTCAACAACTCGCCTGCCGTGATCTATGTTAAAAACCCTGAAAACCGACTGCTGCTGGTCAATCGTTTGTATGCGCGCGTGGTGCAGCGCGACGTCGAGGACCTGGTCGGCAGAACCGAGGACGAGCTCTACCCGGCGGAGCTGGTGGCAGCCTGGCGTGAAGGCGATCGTCAGCTCTTCGCATCCGGCAAGCCGACGCAGTTCGAGAATGCGTTTGAGATCGACGGCGAGACGCGCGATTTTCTGACGATGCAGTTTCCGCTCTACGATGAGCATGGCGCGCCCTACGCGATCTGCGGCGTTTCGACCGACATCACCGATCTTAAGCGGGCCGAGCGCGAACGCCAGCTGCTGCAAAACGAGGTGATCGCGGCCCAGCAGGCGATTCTGCGTGAGATGAGCACGCCGCTGATTCCGCTGGCCGACGGCATCGTGCTGATGCCGCTGATCGGCTCGCTGGACTCGTCGCGGGCGCTGCAAGTGATGGAAACGCTGCTTGAAGGCATCGCGCGCTACGTCGCCAGCATCGCAATCCTGGATATTACCGGCCTGCCCGCGATGGACACGCAGGTCGCTAACGCGCTGCTCCAGGCGACCAAGGCGGTTAAGCTGCTGGGCTCAGAGGTGGTGCTCACCGGCATCAGCCCCAGCGTGGCGCAAACGCTGCTCAGCATCGACGCAGATCTCAGCGCGATCCGCACGCCGGGCACGCTCCAAAGCGGCATCGCCTACGCCATGGAACATCGCGACGAGATCTAAATCCTGGCTGCGCCGGCTCAGCGGCTTACGCTTCCAGCAGCCGCCCGACGATCTCTTTGTAGAACTTCGCGGCAACCATCGCCGTCATGTCGACCAGATCGCGGGTCGGGTTGTACTCCACCAGGTCCGCGCCGACGATCGGGCTGGGCAGCCGGTGCAGAATATCAATGATCTCGCGGGTGCTGAAGCCGCCCGGCTCGTGGTGCGAGACGCCCGGCGCGAACGCGGGATCGAGCGCGTCAAGATCCAGCGAAAGATAGATCGGCCCGTCGAGGCGCAAATCGGTGTCGCGCTGCCAGTGCCGCATCTCGATCATCTCTACGCCGAAGCGCTCGGCCTGCGCCCGCTGATGCGGGTTGATCGTGCGGACGCCGACCTGCACCAGCCGCGTCGCCAGCCCTTCCTCCATGATACGGGCGAAGGGACAGGCATGTGACCAGCGGTTGCCGTCCAGCTCATCGTACAGATCAGGGTGCGCGTCGAGATGCAAGATCGTCAGGCGCGGGTAGGCGCGGGCATAGGCGCGCAGAATCGGATAGGTGATCGAGTGATCGCCGCCCAGCGTAAGCACGCGCGCCTCACGTGCCAGCAGCCGCCCGATCGTCTCCTCGATCTGGGCAAAGGCCTGCGCGCCGTGTGCCAGCGACAGATCGCCAAGATCCAGCCAGCGATCGACGGCGCTGAGATCGGTGCCACGCTCCGTCGTCCAGTTGCCGGAGCTTGAGTGCAGCGTTTCGCGGATCCGTGGCGGAGCCAGCGCCGGGCCGCGCAAAAACGACGAGTTCTCGTCCAGCGGCACACCCAGCACAGCGACCATGCCCGGTACCAGTTTGTGTAGCGTATCTTCGATCATGTCACCTGCCACTGAGTAATCAACACTGAATACATCGCCGCCATTGTAACAGGCACGCAAAAGGAACAAAGGAACAAAGGCGAGGAAAGCAAGGCCCTCATCCCCGGCGCCACCCAGAGGGTGCCCGGCCACCCCTTTCCCCGAACCTCGGTCGGCTTCGACCTCCACCCAGAGGGTACCCGCGGCAGGCGAAGGGGAAGAGTGTTTTGATCAGGCCCTCACCCCGCCCTTCGGGCACCCCTTCCCCGAACCTCGGCGGGCTTCCGCCTCAGTTGCGGCAGGCGAGGGGGAAGAACGGTACTTTTTTGTTCTCTGTTCTCTGTTCTTTGTTCTCCGTTAGGTTCTAGGTTCTAAGTTCTAGGTTCTCCAGTTTGCGCTATACTCTTCTGCACACAGCGCACCCGGTAGGAGGATTCTGGATGCAGATCGAACAACGCCAGCGGACGCTCAGCGCCCTGGAAACTTTCTTGAGCACTCCCCTCGACACGACTCTCGGGCGACACACAGCCGCTAGCCCCGAGGTCGCCGCGCTAGAGGTGTTTCAAAGCATGGCGACCACGGTTCCGGCGTATCGCGCGTTTCTGGCCGAGCACCACGTCGATCCTGCCGCGATTCGCAGCTTCGCCGACTTTCAGCGCCTGCCGCTGACGACCAAGGCCAACTACCTGACGCGCCACTCGCTGACGGATTTATGCCGCGAAGGTCGGCTCGATCACTGCGACATGATCGCGGTCTCGTCGGGATCGACTGGACAGCCGACCTTCTGGCCGCGCTTTCTGACCGATGAGCTGGCGATCACGACGCGCTTCGAGCAGATCTTTCACGATAGCTTCTCCGCCGATACACGCCGCACGCTGGCGGTGATCTGCTTCGCGCTCGGCACCTGGGTCGGCGGCATGTACACGGCAAACTGCTGCCGCTACCTGGCCAGCAAAGGCTACCCGATCACCGTGATCACGCCCGGCAATAATAAAGGCGAGATCTTGCGCGTGGTGCGTGAGCTTGGCCCAACCTTCGATCAGGTTGTGCTGCTGGGCTATCCGCCGTTTCTCAAGGACGCAAGACTTCCACTGCATGCCCCTACCATGTTCAGTCGGAACTGATGGACATGCCAATGAACGTAGAGCACGCGCTCTCCCTCCTCCAAGGTCATTTCAAACGTGAAACCAAGTGCTGCGATGATCTCTCGTTTCTCCTCAAACGTTGCCTGCTCAAGCCGATGCCGGATTCGCTCGGCATAGGCTTCAAAGTAAGCAATATCATCGTCTGAGAGCACTGCGGTTTGCAGTTTGGGGGCAAGCTTTTCCCGCTCTGCTTTT
>JAFAYS010001092.1 GCA_019240175.1 Chloroflexota bacterium
CTCGCCCTGGCTGTATAGGTAACCGAAGACCTGCACGGTCCCAGTAGCCTGCCGCGCCTCGGCGATCGTCACGGTGCGCGCCAACGAGCCACGCAGCGACCAGCCGCCAAAGCCCAGCGCCAACACGATGATGCCCAGCATCATCCACTGCACCGGCTTCAGGCCGAGCGTGCGCCCGCGTGATGTATGTTCAACGGCGATCGAGGCCATTGCTCAACTCCTTATCGATGCGCTGCGGCTTCAAGGGCTCCGCCGCCTCACGCGCTGTTTGCGAAGACCCAGCCGCACGCGCGCTCTGCCCTTCGACCAGGCGTCGCAGCTCGCGCACATGCCGATCCATGCGCCACAGATAGATCAAAAAGCCGATCATCACCACCAGCGCAACCGCTGTAGCCACATACATTGCGACCGCTGGATCATTGATAACGCCAGGCATTAGGCAAGCCCCTGTAGTTCAACCCGCCGCCGCAAGCGCAGCAGCGTCGTACGCAAATTGTAAACCCAGAAGAAGAGTCCCGTAAACCCCAGCAAAGACGCCATCAGCGTCGTCGTGGTGCGGGCATTGCCGCGCTGGCTGGTGTTGCCGGGCGCTTGAATATTCAGCCGCACGCCCTGATCGTCAACCGATTGCAGCGCCAGCATGAAGCGGCTCTCGGGAAACTCAGGCGTGACACGCTCGCCGGTGGCTACGTTCAGCGTGGGCTGGAGCGTCGTGACGTTGGAAAAGCCCACGCCTGACACCTCGACATTCGCCGTCACGGTATCGCCGCTGCGCTGCACGTCGAGCAGCTGCACGCGCCGGTCGCCTAGCGCGCCGACGCCGTTCTGCTTGAGCGTGATGCCGTTACATTTCGAGCCGGGCAGAAACGCGCAGTTGGGATGCAGCGTGGTATCGTAGAGGCGCGGCACCACAAACGTCAGCAGCGGCGCAGTCGCAAACGCAAAAAGCGCATACACCGCCGCCAGCTGTCGTCGTCGCTCGGCATCTTCGATCGCGGAGCGCAGCGCAAAGTACGCGCCATAGATCAGCAGCAGGATCAAGATCGACGTTTCGCGCGGCTCCCAATTCCAGTACGAGCCCCAGATAACTTTGGCGAACATCGAGCCGGTAACCGTCGCCAGGATCGAGAAAAGAAAGCCCAGCTCGGTCGCGGCCAGCGCACGATCGTCGTCGCGAGCGTCACGGCGGCGCAAAAACATCAGGCTGTACCACGCCGCGATCGCGAAAGCAAACGTCGAGAGCCAGGCTGTCGGCACGTGGACCATGATGATCCGGCCTGTGTTGCCCAGCCCCTCGTATGCGGGCACCCATACAAACATCGCGATCACAACCAGCAGCATCCAAAGTGTCACTAGCCACTTGGCAGCAGTCGCGATCGGCTGTAGTCGTTCAGTCATGATCTTCCAACTTGAAGTAATCGCTCAAATAAAAGGAAAGAAATCAAATAAAATCGTATGGAATATTTGGCCCTCACCCCTGGCTTCGCCATCCCCTTCCCCGAACCTCAGCGGGCTTCCGCTTCGGTTGCGGCAGGCGAGGGGAATAAAGGTACTTATCTATTCTTTTGGTCCTTCGTGCTCATTTATTCTTTGTTCTTTGTTCTCGCTTGTTCTTTTGTTCGTTAGGTTCTAGGTTCTGGGTTCTAGGTTCTTCTTTACACTTCCCACACATACGGAAACAAAAAGATCGCCGCTGCCGTCATCGCCACTGCGTACGCGCCGAGGCCCTGGATCTGCGGCAGCGCCGCGCTCCACAGCGCTCCGGTCAGCGCCTGCTCGGTCGCGGTGATCGCGATCACTAGCATCGGAAAGACTACCGGAAATGCCAGCACCGCAAACAGTGCCGAGCGCGCCGAGGCTTTCGCGATGATCGCCGCGATCAGCGTGATCGTCGTCGACAGGCCGAGACTACCCAGCGCCAGCGTCAGCGCAAACATCGCAAGGTTCGCGATCCGCACGTTCATAAACAGGCTCAGCAGCACCGTCACAACGATGCTTAGACCCGCCAGCAGCAACATGTTCAAGAGCCATTTGCCGACAAAGACCGCCAGCGGCGGCGCGTTCAAGCGCAAGAACGTTGCAGTCTGCGCTTCTTCCTCCTGGATAAACGCGCGGCCCAGGCCGGTCAGCGCCGAAAAAAACAGCGCGATCCAGAGCAGCGTCGCGTTGGTCGCCGGAGTAACCGGATCGCGGGGCGAAAGGCGCGGGCCAAGATAAAAGCTGACCACCAGCACCACCGTGAGCGCAAAGACCGCCAGCGCGTTGAGCGCGTAGCGCGTGCGTAGCTCGCTGCGCACATCTTTACGGAACACAGCCCAAGCCGCGCGTCGAAACGATCCAGCCGAGCGCTCATTCATTTGTACGGATCGCACAGGCCGTTTGATCTCTTCTGCCACGACTACGCCTCGCCCAGCGCCAGCATCAGATCGCCGTAGCGCAGATCCCGCCGATCGTTGGTCGCAATCACGGTGATGCCGCGCCGTCGCTGCTCCACCACCACACGATCGACCAGCGCAATACCCGCCGCGTCAAGATTGGTTGTCGGCTCGTCCAGCAGCAAGACCGCAGGCCGGTGCAGCAAAGCCAGCGCATAGCGCAGCCGCTGCTGCATGCCAGACGAAAAACTGGCGA
>JAFAYS010001141.1 GCA_019240175.1 Chloroflexota bacterium
CGCCACGAGCAGCCCGACGCCAATCCATGTCGATCGGCCTTGCAGCGCGCAGAGCCACAGCACCGGCACCAGCAGCAGCCGCAGCGAAGTCAGCAGATTCGGCAGCAGCTTGAGCCGAGCCGTCACATCAACATCTCGACGCGGCGCTCAGGCAGCGGCTGATCGATCGCTGGCGGCTGTGCGCTTTTGAGCAGGCGCAGAATATGCGGCCCGACGACGTCAAGCTCGGTCGAGGTGTAGCGCGGCCCGCCGAAGCGCGCGAGATTTTCGGCCTGCAGCTTCAAGATAGCGCGATCCTGCTTGACGACCGTGCCCAGCAGCAGTCCGCCGAGAGAGGGCGCGACCAGGCGCAGCAGGCGTGGCACCTGCGCGGTGACGAGCACAAACACGCGCAGCCGGTTGGCGGTCTCGGGCGTGAAAAATAGATTGACCAGCAGCCGCGTTTGAGCGCCGGCGCGGTATTCAAGCTGCGCGAGCGCGGGCATGATGAAGCGGCCAAATGCCACATCCACGCCTGCGCCGAAGATCTGCGAGATCAGGCCGGACTGCTGGCCCTCGTCCTGGTACTCGACCTCCACGCGCTCGGCGTCGCGGCGGATGATCGCCACGGTGCGCTTGCGCTCCCCTTCGGTGCGGATGATTCCGCTGTGGACGTAGTGCGTGTGCGTGCCGTCGAGAAAGTTTTCCAGCGCGTCCGGCAGCGCGGCGTCGAAGCGGTACTCGCGCGTCAGCGATTGGTAGCCCGGCGCGTCGAGCAGCGGAAAGCGGTAGGGCGCGCTGGTCGGCGAGGCGTTGTGCGGCCAGATCCAGACGAAGCCGTCGCGCTCGACTACGGGAAACGCTGCGACCTGGCGCGTGTGATGCTGCGGTGCGCCGCATAGTCCCGGCACGGCCTGGCAGGTGCCCGCGCCGTCGAACTGCCAGCCGTGATACGGGCAGACCACGCGACCATCTGCGATCCAGCCTCGGGACAAGGGCGCGTTGCGGTGCGAACAGCGATCGAGCAGCGCCGTCGCGTGGCCGCTCGCGGAGCGAAACAACACCAGATGCGTGTCGAGCACGGTGCGTCCAAGCGGCTTGTGGCGTAGATCGCTGGATCGGCAGGCGATCAGCCAGTGCCGCGCCAGCGCCGGGTAGAGCTGGCTCACGCTGCCTTTGGTCTGCGCCTCGATCATGTGATTCTCCTCGATCTGTTGGGTTTAGAGCTTAAAACGCTGCATCACCGGCACGATCGCGCGGCGCGTCAGCACGTCCAGCATGCGCCACGGCAGCCGCTGCCGGCGCGCGCAGTGCCGATCGTAGACCAGATTATATTCGATCGCGGGCTGTCCGCCGCGATGGCGCTTGAAGTCCGCTGCGCCCGAGCTGAGATGCAGCACAAAGCCGTGCTGCTCGGCTTCTTCGAGCAGCTTGAGCGACAGCAGGCGATACAATCCCGCCTTCGCCGACACCGCGCGATCATAGCCCAGCAGCGGCGTCGTCATCACGCCGTGTCGCTCGACATAGCCCAGCACACCGTCGATCCGCCCGTTGTGAGCCAGCGCCCAGATTCTGAGCCAGCCGTCGTGCAGCGCCGCCGTGACGAACGCGGCGTTGAACTGCGGATTGTCAAACGAATATTTGTGGAGATACAGATCGGCGTAGAGCTCGGCGAGACGTTCGCTATCGCTCGGGCCGAGCTGCTCGGCGCTGAGCCACTGGTACTCGCTGCGCTTGGATAGCAGAATGTCCCTGCGAATCGATTTACGCTTGCGGTAGAGCTGCTGCTCGGTAGCCGGATCGATGATATAAACCTGGCGGCTGAAGACTGGCCGGAAGCGCAGCGCGATCAGGTCATGCAGCAGCGGCGCGTTCAGCCGCTCGTTGACCGAGCGGAAGATGATCACATGCTGCGGAAAGCGGCGGATCAGCTCGTCGCGGATCTCCTGAATCGTGGCCGGATCGAGCGGCGGGTACAGGTTAGTCGAGAGCAGCCAGTTGTTGACGTAGACCACGCGCTCGAACCGGCTCCAGCGCAGCAGCGGCTTGAACGCATCCAGCAGCGGCGGTACGATCGTGCGCAGCAGCCGCTGCTCGTGCAGCTCTAGCTCGACCTCGCGCTTGGCATAGTCAATGTAGTGCGTCGTCGGCGAGC
>JAFAYS010000013.1 GCA_019240175.1 Chloroflexota bacterium
CAAAGCGGCCATCTTCGATCAGAAGATCGCCGCGCGTGATGGTGTTGGTTGTATCGACCGTAACAATTGTTGTGTTACGGATAAGCGTCCGACTCATACTGCATTGTAACTCATCGCAGCTAGCCGCAGGTTGAGACTTTCGTCCCAACCTGCGGCGCGCCGAAGCGTTACAAATTCCCTCGCAGCTCTTGTTCGCGCTCGATGGCTTCGAAGAGCGCCTTGAAGTTGCCCGCGCCGAAGCCGCGCGCGCCCTTGCGCTGGATGATCTCGAAGAAGACGGTCGGGCGATCTTGCAGTGGCCGCGTGAAGATTTGCAGCAAGTAGCCCTCGTCATCGCGATCGACAAGAATATTCAGCTCGCGCAAAATATTGATGTCTTCGTCGATCTTGCCTACACGCTCGGAAAGCATCGTGTAGTACGAGTCCGGCGTGCGCAGGAACTCAACGCCGTTCTCACGCAGCGTGCGCACCGTTTGAATGATGTCGCCGGTGATCAGCGCTAGATGCTGCGCGCCAGGGCCTTTGTAGTATTGCAGGTACTCGTCGATCTGCGATTTCTTCTTGCCCTCGGCGGGCTCGTTGATCGGGAACTTGATGCGGCCCTCGCCGTTCTCCACGACCTTCGACATCAGCGCGCTGTACTCAGTCGAGATGTCGTCGTCGGAGAAGTGCTGCAGCTGGTGAAAGCCCAGCACCTGATTGTAAAACCCGACCCACTCATCCATCTTGCCCAGCTCGACGTTGCCGACGATGTGGTCGATCGCGGCCAGGCCCGTGGGCTTAGCCGGTGGCGGATTTTTCACAGCGTGGAATTTAGGAAAGAACGTGCCGTGATACTGATCGCGCTGGATGAACGAGTGAACGGTGTCGCCGTAGGCCGCGATCGAGGCCTTGATCACACGGCCCTTCTGGCCTTCGATCACCGTCGGCTCCAGCACCGGCTTCGCGCCGCGCTTGACCGTTTCTTCAAAGGCCGAGGCGGCATCTTCGACAGTAAAGGCGATGTCTTTGACGCCGTCGCCGTGCAGCTTGACATGCTCCGCGATCGGACTGTCCGGATCGAGCGTGCCGGTGAGGACCATGCGGATATTCCGCTGCTCCATCACATACGATGTACGGTCGCGGACACCAGTTTCGAGCCCGGCATATGCGATCGGTTTGAACCCGAACGCCATCCGGTAGTAGTGCGCGGCCTGTCGGGCGTTGCCTACGTAGAACTCAACGTAGTCTATCCCCTTGAGAGGCAGAAAATCTTCGGTTTGCCCACGAACCACGTCCCGTTGAGTCATGGTCATTGTGCACCTCCTTGTACACAAATCTGTACGTTGTCCTGCGAACGTAATCTCGCAAGACTTATACCGCGCTCCGCTTGAAAACCATTGTTACGGTATGCTGTGGGATCGGTTTATGCTCAGCCATGCATATCGGTAACGTGCTATATTGTATCAGATCTACGCTGTACGTCTCTGGCGCAAGTTGTACTGCTGGCACCACCCATGCTGCTAATCTGCAACATGCCGCAAGTACAACGCGTACTAGGTTGGTAGATGCAAAGGATTGGCCTGTATGCTGTATAGATTGTGTATAGTGTTTGTGCTGCTGGCGCTGCCTGTCACAGCGCTGGCCCAAAGTTCACCCCAGTTGCACTGGGAGCGCTACGATAATATTGTCGAAATTCGGGCGGATGGCAGCGTGCAGGTGCAAGAGCAGCAGGAGCTGGTCGTCGATAGCGGCCCGGCCAAAGGCATGACGCGCACCTTCGAGACCGGCAGCGCCGGCGCGATCTCGAATATTCAAGTCTTTGAAAATGGCCAGCTGCTCACGCGCCGCGGCGATACATCGACGCGTGATGCCGGTACCTACGCCGGCGGCGACAACGGCGATCAGGCGCAGATTCGTGTCAACTTTCGCGATCCCAGCGCCGACAGCCACAGCATCACTATTCAGTACGTGATCAATCGCACGCTGGTCGCCACCAACGATCGCGCGACCTTTGACTGGAATTTCTTCTGGAACGACTCCGCCGCGCCCGAGATTCGCAGCGGCAGCGTGCGCATCCGCTTCCCTGGCTCGGTCGGCACCACGCAGCTCGACGCGAACGCCAGCGGCGTGCCAGTGCGCCAATCGTCGACCAGCAACAGCGTCACCTGGGAGCTATCCCAGCCGATCAAGGGCCGTGATCTCGGCGTCACTGCGGCCTTCCCGCGCTCGCTGCTGGCGCAAACGGCGCAATTCCGTAGCGCGGGCACTACGCGTCCAACTGTGCCCAACAATCCCAGCACCGGGACGACCGATCCAGTGCCCGGCGCGGCGGTTGGGCTCGGTATCGGCGGCATGGTCTTCTGCCTGTTCATTCTGTTTTTCTTGTTTATTGCCTTTATGATCATTCGGGCCTCGGCGCGATCGATGCGGCGCAGTTTCGGTGGACCGTACGATCAAGGCTACGATCAAGGCGATCCGTTTGGCTCCTACGGCCCGCGTCGACGTCGACGCTACGGCGGTTGGGGTGGCGGCTTCTTCCCGCCGGTCATCATTACGCCGCCTCATCAGCACCACGGCCCCTACGATAACGGCCCATCGCCCTTCGACAACTCGCCCTTCGGCGGCGACTCGGGCGGCGGCAGCTCATCCTGGGGCGACTCGGGCGGTGGCAGCTCGTCGTGGGGCGACTCGGGTGGCGGCAGTTCGTCATGGGGCGACTCGGGTGGTGGCGGCTCATCCTGGGGCGATATGGGCGGCGGTGGCGGCGGCTGGAGTGGCGGCGGTGGAGACAGCGGCGGCGGTGGCGGCTCAGGCGGCGGCAGCTTTGACTAGCGCCCTGGCTGCGCTGGTTCCACTTGGCTGGCGCGAACAGGGACAGATCGACCGGTGGCGCGCATTGACGCGACTATGCGCCGATGCTACACTGGGTTTGTATCACCTAGCTTGATCGAGGATGCGTAGATGAAGCGCGAAGAACTAGACAAAGCGCGCACGCCCCAGGAGCTGCACGCGGCCCTGGAGGCCAAGGCCAAAGAGCTTGAGCTGTTTCCGGGATCGCAGGATAAAAGCAACGACTGGGGACCGGTCTATAGCAACGATCGCTTCGACCTGCGCATCGACAAGCATCCTGGCCGCGAAGAATATTGCCTGATGCTGCTGCACAAGCTGCGTGCGGGCAACTCCCTGCTCGATCATTTCCGCCGGCCATAGCCAGCACGCCGATTAAACCAAACCGGGACGACAATCATCTGTCGTCCCGGTTTATGTTGTGCTGCTGTGCGCGGTAGCTACTGCACCGATTTGCGCTGAGCAAACCGTGCGCGGCGCTGGTGCTTGCGCTGATGCCGGCGCTGGCTGAGCGCTACAAAATGCGGATCGGACTGCTGAAGCATGCGGCGGCGCTGCCAGGTGTGGCCCGTCACCATGCCACTTACCATCAGCGTCAGGTCCGTGATCGAGGCGGCTTTGTCGGCCAGCGAGACGACCCAGGCTTCACGTGTGCGCGGCTTGGGTCCGAACGGAAACATATGCGTCTCGATCGCGTGACACACCTCGTCGCTCTCGCCCTGCGCCGCCGCCCACTCAGCCGCGATTCGTCCGTGCGTCGTCAGCGTGCCCAGCCGCGAGTCGATGTCGTGAATCATGGCGGCGCGCACACAGATGCGAATATCGGCGCGCATCACGCGGGCAAGCTTATACGAAATTCTGGCCGTGCGCGCAAGATGATCATGCTTTGAGATCGAATGGTGCATGTGCTGATGGGTTTCGATAACTTTGGGATGTGCTAAAAGGTCGGTGATGAAGCTGTGGATCATCTAAGGCCCTCCCGGCGCGGGGGTGACAGGTTGTCTCAGGTAGGGCCATTGTACCGACCTCAGTAGGAGCGATCAATTAACCACAGTCCCGCTTTTGCTTAGGACTAAATCATGTTTTGGAGACCGCTGGACGCCGCTGACGTACTGGTTGCTCGGGCGTTTCCTCCGGCACGAGATCCGCGATCGCCAGCGCGGGCGGCTGAGGTGGCTCGCGTAATCGCCGGTGCACATAGATAAACACGTCGCGTCCGATCGCCGCCAGCGGTGCCGACAAAATCACCAGCCCCAGCCCGCCCACCGAGCCCGCGATCACCAGCAGCGCCATCAAGATCGCGGCGTGCAGTTTGAGTGTGTTGCCCACGATGCGCGGCACCAGAATCTGATTCTCAAGCTGCTGAATCAGCACATACAGCACAACTACTGCGCCGACCGCCGACCAGCCATCGCCGACCGCGACGAGAATCGCCGGGATCGCGCTGAGGATCGGCCCGACGACCGGGATCATCTCGCCGATGCCCGCGATGATTGCCAGCAGCACCGTGTAGCGGATGTTGAAGCCAAACATGTTAAGAATCGTCAGGCCGATAAACGAGGTCGCGCCGATAACCAGGCCCAGCACGAGCTGTCCGCGAATGTAGCGCCCGAACACGCCATCGGTGATCCGCCAGATGTTCCAGAAATCCGGGCGGATGCGTGGGTGCAGCATCTCATCGATCGCTTTGGGCAGCTTTTTGGTATCCAACAGGATATAGAAGAGAAAGAACGGAATAATCAAAAAGCCCAGCAAGAAGGTGATCGTTTGGAAGACGCCGATCACGCTGCTGAGCAGGAACTCGCCAACGTTCTGGGCATACGCGGCGGC
>JAFAYS010000024.1 GCA_019240175.1 Chloroflexota bacterium
AGCGATGCCGATCGTGGTTGCTACAGCACCGGGGTTCATGGTGGTGTTGGTGGTGGTGTTGTAGGGCGAACCACTGGAGACGGAGCTCCAGTAGTTATTGGTTGGCTCAGTTTTGTCGCCGGGACCGCCAAAGCCCGCGTCATACGCCCGCGTCGTGGTCTGCGCGGTGTGATTATGCGCCGGCATCTCGGTGATGATCAGCGTGTGTGTCGGCTCGCCCGCCATCTGGCCGAGATTCACCGCCGGCAAGCCAGGACCCTGGCCTGGACTCACCGCCACACGTCCGCGCAGATCCGGAAGGGCGAAAGTCGTTTGTCCGTTGCCGCCAAAGGTGGTGCCCAGCAGCGAGAAGAGCGCTGTGTTCTGTGCGATCGAGAGAATCTGACCATTGCAAAAAGCCCAGCCGCGTGGCGCGAAATTTCCGGCAAACAAGCGGATCTCGGCGATATAGCCTTCCATAACGATACCCTCCTTCAGGGCGCTAGCACGAGAGACTGCCTACTCGAACCTATTCCGTCGCTGAGGTCTCCTTCTATGGTCCGGCCACCAGGCGAGATACCGGACGCGCAACACGACCGGCAAAGCACCGGTCGCTGAAAGAACTAGCCGAGGACGATTGCACATGTCAGGGAATTGCGCACTCCATCCAAAGCCAAGCTTCCAATCGATTTTGGAGCAGCTTTACAAAATCCATGCGTGTTACAAGCGCGACACGCGAGGCTTTATGTGGGTCGGGCTGCCGGGGAGCGCGCGTTCACTCAGAGGTTGCAATGTTGTTTAGATGTGATGTTGGGATTGACCGCCGCGCTCAGGATCTCTATGCACCAAGGATGTACAGGCATCGTTAAGGATGAGTTGGCGGATCGTAGTTTGAGGATGTAGATCCACTATAGCACACGAGTCTTTCAAAAACCTATCAATTTATCTTTGGGCTGTGATATTTTGCTTCGATCAAACATCCAAAATATTTATCGAAGATGTTAAATATAATCTACTATTCGATTTGGTCATTTATTCGTAGCTTCTCATGCTTCTACTACCAATTTGCGTACTTCATGCATAACATTTACCCATCATTAATTACCGAATGTACATTCACGTTCTGTTTCTGCACCGATCGATCGAAAGATGTTCATCGGCTATAAAATCGAACAGGGTAGCCATGTGGCTACCCTGCATAGGTCGTCTAACCGGAATGTGTGCTAGCTCATGCCGCCACATCAACCTTGCGCGGTCGTCCTTTGCGCTTGCTCGGCGCTGCACCGTTGGTCTTGCCATTGGTCTTACCGTTGGCCTTGCCGTTGGTGTGCGCCGCCCCATCTTCGGAGCGCGCCAGTTCAGGATCGCACCAGCCCTCTTCGATCGAAGGAATCTCGGCGTGCATCACGTCGACCTGCACCGGTGCCTTTTTCGCCAGAATATCCTTGAGGAACTGCCCCGTGTGCGAGCCTTCGACCAGCGCCACCTGCTCGGGTGTGCCCTGCGCGATCACCAGACCGCCGCCGGCACCGCCCTCAGGCCCCATGTCGATCACCCAGTCGGCGGTTTTGATCACGTCGAGATTATGCTCGATCACGATCACGGTGTTGCCTGCGTCCACAAGGCGCTGCAAGACCTGCAGCAGATGCTGCACATCGGCAAAGTGCAGGCCGGTCGTCGGCTCGTCCAGAATATAGATCGTGCGACCGGTTGCCACGCGGCACAGCTCTTTGGCCAGCTTCACACGCTGCGCCTCGCCGCCCGAGAGTGTCGTCGCCGACTGGCCGAGCTTGATATAGTCCAGACCGACGTCGTGGAGCGTCTGCAAGATGCGGCGGATACGCGGCACGTTCTCGAAGAAGTCCAGCGCGCTCTGCACGTCCATGTCCAGCACATCCGCGATTGTCTTGCCTTTGTATTTGACCTGTAGCGTTTCGCGATTGTAGCGCTTGCCTTTGCACACATCGCAGGTCACCCACACATCGGCCAGGAAGTGCATCTCGATCTTTTTCTCGCCGTTGCCCTCGCAGGCCTCGCAGCGCCCACCTTTGACGTTGAACGAGAAGCGGCCCGGCGGGTAACCACGCAGCTTAGCCTCAGGCGACTGCGCGAAGACTTCGCGGATCAGATCAAAGAGCTTGACGTAGGTCGCCGGATTCGAGCGCGGCGTGCGTCCGATCGGCTGCTGGTCGATATCGATCACCTTGTCGAGCTGCTCTAGCCCGTTCAGATCGCGATGCTTGCCCGCACGGACCTGCGCCCGGTTGAGCTTCGCCGCCAGCGCCGGGTAGAGCGTCTCGGTGATCAGCGACGACTTGCCCGAGCCGGAAACGCCGGTCACCGCCGTCAGCACACCGATCGGAAAGTCCAGGTCGATGTCGCGTAGGTTATTTTGCTGTGCGCCGCGTAGCTCGATCCTGCCGGTTGGCTTGCGCCGCTGATCAGGCACCGCGATCTCGACCTTGCCCGAGAGAAAGGTTCCGGTCAGCGTATCGCTGGCAGCAATATCGGCGGGCGATCCCTCAGCCACGACTGCGCCGCCATTCACGCCGGCACGCGGCCCAAAATCGACCAGCCAATCGGCGGTCTGCATGGTTTCTTCGTCGTGCTCAACCACCAGCACCGTGTTGCCGAGGTCGCGCAGCTTGATCAGCGTGTCGATCAGCTTGCGGTTGTCGCGCTGGTGCAGGCCGATGCTCGGCTCGTCCAGAATATACATCACGCCGACCAGCCCCGAGCCAATCTGCGAGGCCAGCCGGATGCGCTGTGTTTCGCCGCCCGAGAGCGACGGCGCGGAGCGGTCCAGCGTCAGATAGTGCAGGCCGACGTTGAGCAGGAAGCCCAGCCGCTCACGGATCTCTTTGAGGATCTCGCCTGCCACTGCCAGCTCGTAGTCGCCCAGCCGCTCAGTCTTGGCAATCACCGGCGCGATGTTATCTGTATCCAGCTGCCCGTACCAGCGATCGGTCTCGTCCGACAGCTTACAGGCCCAGGCATACGACTGATCGATCGTCAGCGCGGTCATGTTCTCGATCGACAGGTGGCCGATCGTCACAGCCAAACTTTCGGGCCGCAGCTTCGCGCCATGGCACGACGGGCAGGGCTGCTCACTCATGTACGCCTGGTAGAACTCCTGCATGCCGTCCGAGCCGGTCTGGTGGAAGCGCCGCGTGATCTCGCTCGACAAACCTTCCCAGGGCCGCATGTACTCGCCGCGCGATCCGGCGCTGTCCCACGCAAAGCGGATGCGCTCCTTGCCCGAACCATAGATCAGCACCTGGCGCGCGCGATCCGGCAGATCTTGCCAGGGCGTGTCGAGATCGAAGCTGTAGTGCCGCGCGATATGAATCAGCGCGCGGTAGCCCCACGACTCTTTCTTCTTGCGCAGCTCGCCCCAGTAGATCACCGCGCCCTCGTGCAGCGTCAGCGCCGGGTTCGGCACGATCAGCGCCGGATCGACTTCTAGACGCGTTCCGAGTCCTGCGCAGGTCGGGCAGGCACCCTGCGGCGCGTTGAACGAGAACATCTGCGGCGTCAGCTCCATGAACGAGATACCGCACTGCGCGCAGGCATAGCTCTCGCTCATGACCCACTCGTCGGGATTATCCTGGTTGCGCAGCGTGAGCGCCGTCTGTGGCTGGAGCGCCTCGTCTTCTTGCTGGCGCTGGCGCTGGATGCTGATGATCACCTTGCCGTCGCCCAGCCGCAGCGCCGTCTCGATCGAGTCGGTCAGTCGCGTCACGAAGTCGGCGTGCTCGGGCCGCTGCTGCCAGG
>JAFAYS010000099.1 GCA_019240175.1 Chloroflexota bacterium
GCTTCATGCCCGAGCGCTGGGAGCGGATCGCGCCGTCGTTGTACGAATATTTACCGTTTGGCGCGGGGCCGCGCATGTGCATCGGCGCGACCTTCGCTATGATGGAGATCAAGCTGGCGCTGGCGATGATCCTTCAGCGCTACGGCCTGATGCTGGCCCCCAACGCTCGCATCGATCGCTCGATCAAGGTCACGCTCGGCACCAAGCGCGGCATACCGATGGTCACGCTGCGCCCCGATCGTGCGGTGCCACGCATCGAGCCGCGTGGCAACATCCGCGAAATGGTCGATCTCACCGTGCGCGGCTGAGCCCTCAGCCAATCAGCTATTTCCCCCAAGCAGCGCGATCATATTGCGATCGCGCTGCTTTATTGCGCTTGTTGAAACCGAAAACCAGCCCGCAGGCTGGTCATCGGTGAAGGAGTCAGGAATGTTTGAGCTTTAGGGCGCGTCTCGCCCGCCCGCTTTAGCAGTTGTACAAGGAGTTCGGGTGGCCCTTTTCGCAGTAGCGAATATGCAGATGGTTGTCGTGGTTGGCGTACTGCGTGGTCAAGCCCTCGCTGATCAGCTGCGGATCGTTGAAGTAGATGACCTTGATGTGGCCTGGCGCGGTGTTGCGGATCGCCTGGACTAGCTGGCGGGTCGCGGCGCGATCATAGGTCGAAGACTGCCAGGTGATGCGTCCGGCAGTGCACTGGCCGTTGTCGGTGCGGATCGGCCATATATCGACGTCGAGGCCAACCTCGTGGCTGGCATGGCCCGCAATATCGCCGCCGTGCTCGAAGCCGATGTCGCCCAGCGGCACGCGGCCCTGTCCAGTGCCCAGGAACTGGTTAGCCGCCGCCTCAAGCTGACCGACCGCCGCGCCGGTGCCCCAGTTGGCGTTGCCGTTGCCGTCAGGATTCTGGTCGCAGATCGCGCTGCCGAAGCTTGGGTAGTCGTAGTGCCAGAGCAGATTTTTCCAGGTCGTCGAGCCGACCACGCCGTCCGAGGTGATGCCGGCATGGCTTTGGAAGCTGCGCACTGCCGCCTCGGTGCCGGAGCCGAAGTTGCCATCGACCGTCAGGCCCGCGCTGCGCTTCTCGTTCAGCAACATTTGCAGCGCGCGCACAGCATTGCCGGTGCTGCCGTTGCGCACGGTGGGCGTTAGCGCGTCCCAGGTGTTGGGGCCGACGATGCCGTCGACACTCAGGCCCTGCGCGGACTGGAAGTTGCGCACGGCGGTATTGGTGCCGGAGCCAAAGATGCCGTCAGCGCCGACGTTCAGCAGATACTGGATCGCTTTCACGTCCACGCCGCGATTGCCGGTGCTTTGCGTCGGGAAAAACGCGCCGCTATACGCCTGTGCGGGCATTGTGCTGCTCAGCGCGACCAGACCGAGCGCTGCCAGAGTCAAGAGTCGTTGATGAACCGAGCGAAAAGACAGACGAGCCATGTAGATTCCTCCAAAATATATGTGCAGGGGGTAGGCTTCATGATTAAACTTGGACACTTAAGCACGCGGCCACAACTAACTTGGATCGTGACCGCGCCACAAACTAGCTGACCAGCGCGTTCCAGGTGTTCTTGCCGACGACGCCGTCCGTAGTCAGGCCGCGCGAGGTTTGGAAGCTTTTGACGGCGGTCTCGGTACCAGCGCCAAAGTTGCCGTCGACCGTTACGCTGTAGCCTTTGGAGACGAGCTGGCTTTGCACGGCCTTGACGGCCTCGTTGATGTCGCCGCGCCGCACCGTCAGGATCAGCACTTCCCAGGTTGCCGCGCCGACCACGCCATCCGCCGTGATGCTCTGCGAGGTTTGAAAGCTCTTGACAGCGGTCTCGGTGCCGGTGCCAAAAACGCCGTCGGGCGTCAGCGTGTTGCCACGGGCGCGCAGCAGATATTGCACGGTCTTGACGCGCTCGCCGCTCTGGCCGCGCTGCACGATCGGCCACACGATCGGGTTGCCGCCGCCGTCGCCGATGCGCGCCGCCACGTCGCTGCGCAGCTTGGGCAGCAGGGCGTACAGCTGATCGCCGGGGCACTGCGTGGCGTTGAAATCGCGGTGTCCGTAGATCTCGCGGCTGGGAATGTTGTACTGCTGGCAGATATAGGCGCACAGCGCGACCAGCTGGTTGTAAAGCGCCGCCGGTGGCTGGGCTGAGGTGTAGGTTCCCTCGTTCTCGATGCCGATCGCGACATCGTTCTGGCCGTCGCAGTGCGCGCCGCGCACATGCTGCGTGCCGCCGCGCAGCACTTCCAGGCTACGGTGACGTCCTTCCATGACATAGCCGCCGCGGCTGATCGTGAACTGCTGGCCAGTATCGATCCAGCCACGGTTGAAGTGACTCTGCTGGCAGTTGCGCGCCATCTGGTAGGCGTGCGTGAGCGAGTAGTCGGTGGTGTTGGCGTTGGCCATGTGGTGAACCAGAATTTTGTTCGGCTTGGTCGACAGCACCGTGATCGGCTCGGTCGACGGCGCGGCACCCCAGGTATCGCAGTTGGCGATCGTGGGCGAGGCGACCGCCGCTTCGATCACCGGAGCAAAGCGCAGCTCCAGCCCTCCGACCAGGATGCTGGTGCCGATACCAAACGCGGCCTTGAGAAATGTGCGACGCGGAACGGCGTCCTGCGATTCTGACATACGTGGCTCCATAACAAAGAATAGCTGACTAGCTGGAATATAAAGCGAGCGGTACGAGCAGGTAGCTGCAACGCTGTGCGTCCACTGAGTACGACACCGGTTGCAAGGAAGGTCGTGTGCCCGTAGGTGGCCGGAGCTTAGGCCGGACACCACGCCGCATCTGACGAGCCATAGACCGAGGCGTCGATCAAGGGGAACTTGTGTACTCGTAAACCGTTAAAAATAGTATAAAGGTTTTTTCTTATAGTGATCTATACAATTTGGCAATGAATCTCAAGAAAAGCTTGAAAAGATCTTTAAAAAATCTTAAAATAGGCCAACGTAGCTCGTGCTACCCTTGGAGCACCGGCTCGCGCTACACCAGCTCAAAATCGTGGAATGCGGCAGATCGTTGCCTCGCCGCGACTAACCGTACCAGCTATGCGAGCCATTCCCCCCTGCCTGATGATCACTGTTGGATCGCTGGCCGTTCTGGCAAGATAGAACTGTCTCAGCGGCGATCAGTTCTAGCAGAGCACAATCGCATCTTGCTTTCCGTCGTGTCACACCGCCTACCGGACGCGAGCCAACCAGGTGTTGGACAAGGAGCAGTCAATGGTATCTCGACAGCAACGTGTTCTCATCGCCGAGCCCAACCCCGCGCTCTTCGTCTTGCTGAGCCGGCGTCTAGAGGCGCAGGGCTTTCGTGTTCTGCGCGCCACCGACGGTTTACAGGCGCTGACGATCTGGGAGCAAGAATCGATCGATCTGTTGATTCTTGCGCTGCGTCTGCCGCACGTCGACGGCATGGAGGTTTGCCGCCAGATTCGCCAGTGCTCGATGGTCCCATTGATTATGATTGCGGACGCGGGCGCGACGACCAATAAAATTGCTGCGCTGAGGCTGGGCGCGGACGATTATCTGACCACGCCGCTTGACGAGGAAGAGCTGCTGGCGCGCGGTGAGACGCTGCTGCGGCGCACTGGCAACTACCAGCGGCGCGTCGAGGCGGAGGTGCTG
>JAFAYS010000117.1 GCA_019240175.1 Chloroflexota bacterium
AGCCGCTTGTCGCCGGGACGATCTTCGCGCACGATCACCGCTGCGTCGCCGACTGCGGGATGTTCACGCAGCGCGGTCTCGATCTCGCCGAGCTCAATGCGATAGCCGCGGACTTTCACCTGCTGATCGATGCGGCCAAGGTACTCGATCTGCCCATCGGAGTCGTAGCGCGCAAGGTCGCCCGTGCGGTACATGCGTGCTCCGGGAACTGTGCTGAACGGATCGGGTTGGAAGCGCGCGGCGGTCAGATCGGGCCGGTTGAGATAGCCGCGCGCGAGCCCCACGCCCGCGATCCAAACTTCGCCGGGCACGCCGACCGCCACCGGCTGACCATCGGGGCTCAGCAGGTAGATCCGCTTGTTGGCGATCGGTCGTCCGATCAGCGGCTTGGTGCCATCAGGCCGGCACTGCGCGACCGTCGCGCAGACGGTCGCTTCGGTCGGGCCATACGCGTTGAAGAAGGCGCGGCCAGGTGCCCAGCGCGCCACGAGCTCGCTTGAGCACGCTTCGCCTGCCGCCAGGATCGTGTGCAGCGCAGGCAAGGCATCTTGCGGCAGGACCGCCAGCGCCGAGGGCGTGAGCGTGATGTTGTTGATCTGTTGGTCGCGCAGCAAATTGGTCAGCGTGCTGCCGGGCATGAGCTCGGCGGCGGTCGCCAGATGGAGCGTCGCGCCCGATGAGAGCGCCATCACGATCTCGGCCACCGAGGCGTCGAAGCTGAGCGAGGCGAACTGTAAGATCCGCTGGCCCGGCCCCAGGCCAAACAGCGCGCTATACGCCTGGGCCAGATTGACCACGCCGCCATGCTCGATCAGCACGCCTTTGGGCTGCCCGGTCGAGCCCGAGGTGTAGATGATGTAGGCCAGATGGCTAGCGGTCGCGGTGCTGGCCGGATTGTGCTGCGGCTGCTCGGCAATGCTGCTCCAGTCGGCGTCGAGGGCGAGCACCGCTGCTGGATCACCGGGTAGCTCCGCGCGGAAACGCTGCTGGGTCAGGAGCAGTTCTGTCCGCGAATCGTCGAGCATAAAGCGCAGCCGCTCGGTGGGATAGTTCGGGTCGAGCGGCAGGTAAGCCGCACCCGCTTTGAGCACGCCGAGGATCGCGACGATCAGCGTGAGCGATCGTTCCAGGCAAATGCCGACGTAGGTCTCAGGCCCCACGCCGCGCGCCTGTAAATAATGGGCAAGCTGATTGGCACGGGCGTTCAGCTCGGCGTAGGTCAGGCGCTCGCCCGCAAACACGATCGCGGTTGCGTCGGGCAGGCGCGCGGCTTGCTCCTCGAAGAGCTGGTGGATACAACGATCCTGCGCGTACGGCTGGGCGGTGGCATTCCAATCATGCAGAACGCGCTGGTGCTCGGCGTCGCTCAGCAGTGTCAGATCGGCGGTTTCCGGCGTGTCGCCGTTGTGGGTGGCGGCTGCGGGCAAGACGGCGGCGGGCTGGATCGCGTTGGCCGTCAGGCGATGCGGCTTGAGCAGACGGAAAAACGCGCGCTCGGTTTGGGCGTTGATCGCCTCACCCACACTCAGGATCACGCGCAGCGAGGAAAGATCGCGGTGGACGGTGTTGACGCGCTCAGGCCGATCGTTGATCGCTGTAAATGCCCAGTTGGGTGCCCAGCTCACCGTCGCGCGATACTGCTCGATGATATTCAGCCACTCAAGCGGGTCGTGCGAGATCTGCGCGTGGGGAGCTTGAATCTGGAAGCAGCCGCTGCATACGTCGCGTATATGCGCCATCAGCGCGTCGCCGGCGTGGTCAAAGGGCAGCCAGCTAAGCGAGATGTCAGCGCTGGTCAAGCTATTGAGCTGAGCCGCGCCGCGTAGCTGGGCGATAGCATCGCGGTGATTGAGCGCCACGCCGCTGCTGCCCGCCGTGAGCAGCAGTAGTGCCGTGCCTTCGGGCGTGACCAGGTGATGGTTGGGATCGGCGGTGAATGTGCGCAGCTCCTCGATCGTGAGCAGCTGTGGTGGCGCGATTTCCCCGGCAGCAAAGGTCGCGATAAGTGGCTGCTCAAGGTCGCTGCGCGCGAGCAGGACCGGCGGGGTGCCCTTTGGGCCCAACATGTTCCAGGCGCTGTGCAGCGCCGCGACGGCGGGATCGGCTGGCGTGTAGGTGGCAGGGCTGGCCAGCGGAACTGCGACGAAGCCGCCCAGCACGCAGGCCCAGAAGGCCGGGATCAGATCTTCGCTGCGGTCGAGCTGGAACAGCAGATGATCGCCCGGACGCACGCCGTGGGCGCGCAGACCCGCCAGAATCTGCTGGGCCTCCATCAGCAAGATCGGGTACATCTGCACGCGGCTATTGCCGTCTTGCGCCAGGTAGCGCACGCCGTGCGCCGGATAGCGCTCGGTCGTGTTGACCAGCGCCTCGACCAGCGTCGACGGAGCGTCGGGATCATCGCGTAGCGTATGGGCTGGTGCTGCTGGTTCCGCCGGCTGCGCACTGTCGAGCGCAAGCGGCGACGAGTCGGTCGTTGGTCGGCGCAGGAGCAGGGCCAGATCGTCGCTCTTGAGCACAGCGCGGAGATGTTGCTCTGCCTGCTGCAGCTCAACGCTGTCCGGGACCGGTAGCTGGGCGAGCTGCTGTCGATCGATCTGTTGGTCGGCGGTGCGCGGCAGCTGCTCGATCTGCGCGAAGCCTACCAGCGGCAGGTGGCCGAGCTGCTCGGCAAGGTAGCGGTCAAGCTCCATCTGAAGCACGTCTTCGGCGCTGACCACAAACGCGGTGATGTATGCGCCGCCGGCGGTTGTGCGCCGCACAACACTGCACGCGCTGACCTGGGGATGAGCCACCAGCGTGGCCTCGATCTCGGCCAGGGCAACGCGCCGCCCGTCCCAGATCAGCTCCTGCTCGTCGCCGCTCACGATCTCGATGCGGCGGTTGGGCTGCCATTTGGCGGTGTAGCCCGTGCGGTACAGGCGCTGGCCCGGCGTAAACGGGTTGTCACAAAAGCGCTCCTGCTGCAAGGTCGTGCTGCTGGCAAACCCCGTAAACACGCCCGATCCCGCGACATACAGCTCGCCGGGCAAGCCTACCGCAACGAGCTGCCGCGACGGATCGAGGATGTAGGCCTGAACCTGCGGCGCGGGCTTGCCCTCGTGGACCCGACGATCGCTCTCGTGCTTGATTGTGCTGATGAACTGAAATTCTGGAAAGCTGTAATAGTTATGCCAGGAAACGTTGGAGCTCTTGAGCGCTCCTTTCAGCTCGTCGCAGTCGATCAGGTCGTCGCCGAAAGTCAGCAGATGCTTGACCAGTGCGAACATGCCGGGCGTGCCTGCCTGGTAGATCGGCACAGCCGCCAGCGGCAGCACCACCGTCGAAATCTGATGTCCGCGAATCGCCTGCTCTACCGAGCGTGCATCGGCTGGCTGCGCGGGTGTGAAGTAGACGGTGCCGCCCTGGGCCAAGCTTGACAATGCCAGGATCAGGCTGCGCTCGTCCAGGTAGTCGGCAATACACAGCGTGCGGCGGAGGTCGAGCTTCAGTGTGGCGGTGTGGAAACTCACGGCGTCGCCGATGCTCGCGCGCGACAGGAGCAGCCCTTCCAGGCGTCCGGTAGACTTCGACAGGTAGACCAGCGCGGCGGGATCGTCGGCGTTGGTTGTTGCTGTGGGCAGCAGATCAGCGCTGTCTGTGGCGATCTGAGCGGGCTGGATCACTGGTCCGCCAAAGCTCACGCCACCCGGCAGCGCGCCAAGCACCACGCTCGGCTGGCTGTCGTCGAGGATATGTTGGGCGCGTCTAGCCGAGAGCGTCGGATCGAGCGACACAATCACCGCGCCGATCGTCAGCGCTGCCAGCGCCGCAGCCACCGCATCCGGCAGCTCGTCAAGCGCCAGCACGACGAGATCGCCCTGCGCAACTCCTTGCGCGCGGAGCAGATGGCTGGTGCGCGCTGCCAGCGCCCGCAGCTGCTCGTACGTCGTCACGCGGTCGCCCCACACCACGGCATTCGTCGTAGATGAAGGTTGCGCTACTATCTTATCCAGAACAAGCATATTGAATCTCTCCAGCTACAAAGATCGAAAAAGTGCGGCTGCGACTGGCGGACGGTAATCAGGTTGTGATCGACACATCGGCTAGTCGAACGAATATTCATCTTCGGACTGCTCAGTCCACGCCCCTAACAGCTGTTGCTGCTCAGCGGCTGTCACCAGCGAGATCTGAGCTAACGGCTGATCCGGCGCGGCGACGGCGCGTTCCAGCAGGATCTGTAGATGCGCCAGCAGGCGCTGCATCGTCGCCTGGCTAAACAGATCGGTGTTGTACTCCAGCCAGCCGTTGATCATGCCGCCCTGGTCGTACAGCACGAGGCTCAGCTCAAACTTGGTCGACCCGGTTTCGACCGGCAGCGGCGTAATCGTGACATCGGGCAGGGTGAACGGCTGGCTGACGACGTTTTGCAGCGCCAGCAGCGCCTGGAACAAGGGCGATCGGCTGAGATAGCGGTCGGGCTGCAACGCCTGGACGAGCTGGTCGAAGGGCAGATCCTGGTGGGCGTAGGCGTTCAGCGCTACCTCGCGGGTGCGGCGGATCGCCTCGCGGAACGTGGGCGAGTCCGACAGATCGTTGCGGATTACGAGCGTGTTGACGAAAAAGCCGATCAGATGTTCGGTCTCGCGGCGGTTGCGATTCGCGATCGGCGTGCCAACCAGAATATCGTCTTGTCCGGTGTAGCGCTGGAGCAGCGCCGACCAGCCGGCCATGAGCGCCATGAAGATCGTCGCGCCTTCTCCCTGGGCCAGGTTGTTTAGAGCCGCGTACAGGCTGGCGGGAAGCTGGATCGACTCATGCGCGCCGTTGTTGGTTTGCACCTCAGGCCGAGGATAATCGGTCGGCATGTCCAGCACCGGCAGCGGGCCGCGTAGCTGATCGGTCCAATAGCTCAGCTGTTGGTCGAGAGCATTGCCCTGAAGCCAATCGCGCTGCCAGGCCGCGACATCGGCGTATTGCACCGGCAGATCGGCCAGCGCCGCCGTTTGATCGCTGGCCAGGGCGTGGTACAGGTTTGTCAGCTCGCGCTGCAGCACACCGCTGGACCACTCATCGAAGGCGATGTGATGCACGCTCAAGGCCAGCACATGGTCGTCGGCGTTCAGCCGCACGATCAGGCCGCGCAGCATCGGGTCACGCGCCAGGTCGAAGGGCCGCTGAATCTCCTCGGCCACGACGCGCCGCATCACGGCTTCGCGCTCGGTAGCCGGTTCAGCGCTCAGATCGATCAGCGGCAGCGCGACCGGCTGCGCCGGATTAATCTGTTGTGTGGCCTCGTCGCCATGCTTGAGGAATACCGTGCGCAGCGCTTCATGGCGGCGGACAATCTCACTCAGCGCACGCTCTAATAGATCGATCTGAAGCTTGCCCGCGAAGCGGAAAACCAGCGGCACATTGTACAGAGCGCTGTCGGGCTGAAGCTGACTCAAGTACCACATGCGCTGCTGCGCGAACGACAGCGGCAGGCTCGCGCTGCGTGGCAGCGGCAGCAGCGGTGGCGGCGCGGCTTCGGTCTGCGTATCGCGCGCGATCTCGATGCTCTGCACCAGCCCCGCGACCGTAGGCGTCGCAAAGAAGTCACGCAGTGACGGCTGCACGCCAAACGCTGCCTGGATGCGTGTCATGACCTGCGTGGCCAGCAGCGAGTGCCCGCCGATCTCGAAAAAGTTGTCTTGCAGCCCGACCTGCTCCACTCCCAGCAGTTCGCCCCAGATGCGCGCCACGCTATGCTCGATTGGCCGGCTCGTAGCGACCGCCGGCTGTTCGGTCATTAGCTTTTTGCCACTCTCACGCGCCGGCAGCGCGCGATAATTGACTTTGCCGTTGTGGGTCATCGGGATCGTATCCAGGGTGATGAAGGCTGCCGGGATCATATGCTCGGGCAGCCGGCGCTTCACAAAGGAGCGCAGCTGGCCAAAGGTCGGCGCTTGCTCCTGGTGCACCACGAGATACGCGATCAGTCGCTGGTCCGGCTGCCCGCTTGCCGACGCGGTATCTTCAGCCGCCACGACGATTGTTTCGCGCACCGCCGGATGCTGAAGGATCACCGACTCGATCTCGCTGAGTTCGATCCGAAAGCCACGGATTTTGACTTGCTTGTCGCCCCGTCCCCCATACTCGATATCGCCGCTGGGCAGCATCCGCGCCAGATCGCCGGTCTTGTACAGCCGCGCGCGCGGATCAGTGTCGAAGGGATGCTGAATGAAGCGCTCGGCGGTCAGGTTCTCACGATTCAAGTAGCCGCGCGCCACACCCGCGCCGCCGACGTACAGCTCACCGGCGATGCCGAGCGGCACCGGCTCGTGGTGCTCGTCAAGAATGTAGAGCTGAAGGTCTGGGATTGGCTGGCCGATCATGCTGCCGGGCGCATCGACATCGGCGGCGCTGAGCGGGCGATACGTCACATGCACGGTCGTCTCGGTGATGCCATACATATTGATCAGCTGCGGCTGTTGATCGCCGTGCCGCGCGAACCAGGGACGCAAGCTCTTGAGGTTGAGCGCTTCGCCGCCGAAGATCACATATTCCAGCGACAGCCTGCCCGGTTGGAAGGCCGTCTCGTCGACCTGCATCAGCTGGCGAAACGCCGACGGCGTCTGGTTCAGCACGGTCACGCCTTCGTCGCTCAGCAGCTGGTAGAAATCCTGCGGCGAGCGGGTTGTCATGTAAGGCACGACCACCAGCCGACCGCCATAGAGCAGCGCGCCCCAGATTTCCCAGACCGAAAAGTCGAAAGCGAACGAGTGGAAGAGCGTCCATACATGGCGCGGGCCGAAGTCGTACCAGTGCTCGGTCGCGGAGAAGAGCCGCGATACGTTGCCGTGCGTGACTTGCACGCCTTTGGGCTTGCCGGTCGAGCCCGAGGTGTAGATCACGTACGCGACATAATCCGGGCTCATCGCCGCCGCGAGGTTCGTAGTCGGCTGCTGCGCGATCAGCGGCTGATCGCCATCCAAGCTCACAATCTGCGCGGTGTGCTGCGGTAATTTGCCTACCAGCTGGCTCTGCGTCAGCAGTACCTTCACCTGCGCATCTTCCAGTACAAACGCGATGCGCTCGGCGGGATACGCCGGATCGATCGGCACGTACGCGCCGCCGGCTTTGAGAATGCCGAGGATGCCGACGATCATCTCGATTGACGGCTCTACGCACAGGCCGATGAGCGCCTCGCCGGGTGTGATGCCCAGCGTGTGCAGATACTGCGCAACCTGATTCGAGCGTAGATCCAGCTCGCCATAGGTGATGCTGGTCTGCTGGTAGGTCACGGCGACTGCATCCGGCGTCGCGGTGGCTTGCGCTGAGAAGATTTCGTGGAGGCATTGCTGCCGGCTGCGATCCGTGTCGACGACATGCCAGGTCTCGATCATCTGCTGGCGCTGCTCGGCGGTCAGCAGGGCCAGTCGCGAGATCGGCAGCGACGGCTGGCTCACAATGCTGCTCAGCAGCGTTTGATACTGATCCAGCATGCGCTCGATCGTTGGCGCATCAAAAAGATCGGTTTTGTATTCCAGTGCCAGCGCCAGATCTCCATCGATTTGGCTGGCCTCCAGCGTCAAGCTGAACTTGGCGGTTCCGGTCTCCACGGCGAACGGCACGACGGTCAGATCCGCAGTTTCCAGGGTCTTGATCTGGTCGTTTTGCAGCACAAACATGACCTGGAAGAGCGGCGAGTGGCTCAGGCTGCGCTCGGGCTGTAGCGCCTCGACGACTTTCTCGAAGGGCAGATCCTGATGGTTGTAGGCGGCCAGCGCGGTTGTGCGCACGCGCTGCAGCACTTCGGAAAACGTCGGATCGCCGCCGAGGTCGCTGCGCAGTACCAGCGTGTTGGCGAAGTAGCCGATCAGCGGCTCGGTCTGCGCCAACGTCCGCCCAGCGACCGGCGTGCCGACCAGGATATCGTCTTGCCGTGTGTAGCGGTAGAGCAAGGTTTTCCAGGCCGCCAGCAGCGTCATAAAGAGCGTGACGCCCTGCTCGTCGTTGAACGTTTTGAGCGCTTGAACCAGCGCCGGCGGCAGCATCCGCCGGCAGCGCGCGCCGCTGTCGGATAAGACCGGCGGATAGGGCCGATCGCTGGGCAGCGTCAGCGCCGGGAGCGTGCCGCCTAGCTGCTGCTTCCAGTAGTTGAGATGCTGCTCCAGCGTCTCGCCGGTGAGCCAGCGGCGCTGCCAGAGCGCCACATCGGCGTATTGCACCGGCAGCGCCGGCAGCCGGTGAGACTGTCCCGCGCTCAGCGCCGCAAACAGCTCGGCAATCTCGCGGATCATCACGCCCGCCGACCAGCCGTCGTAGATAATATGATGCACCGCCAGCGTCTGCACATGCTCGTGCGGCGACATGCGGATCAGCGACATGCGGATCAGCGGCCCGTTGGCCAGATCGAACGGTCGTTGCACCTCGGCGGTCGCCAGTAGTGCCGCCCGCTGCTCGCGCTCCGCTGCCGGCAGATCGCTGATGTCAATCTGTGTGATCGGGATCGAGCCGTGCTCGGCAATCACCTGCTGCGGCACGCCGTCTACAGTAGCAAACGTGGTGCGTAAAATCTCATGCCGCGCGACCACCTGATCGACCGCGCGCTGAAGCACGCCGACGTCGAGCGGACCCAGGTAGCGCACCGCGTAGGCGATCGTATAGAGCGCGCTTTCGGAATCCCATTGGTTGAGAAACCATTGGCGCTCCTGGGCAAACGAGAGCGGCAGTATCCGGCTGGTACGCGGCTGCGCCACAAGCGGCGGACGATCGCTGGTGCTCTTAGGCTTTTGCAGCTGGCGAGCGAGCAGCGCGCGTTTTTCCGGCGACAATGATGCTATACGATTGGCAATAGTTTCCATCTTGACCCCATCCCGTTTACAGGTCGCGCATGTTTGGCAGACGATTTCTTCGAGTGGCTACATGTCTTTGAGCAGCACTGCGACCTCTTCGGCGCTGAGGTGCTCTAGCTGATCCAGCAGGTGGGCGATCCGATCGTCGTGCTCCTGATCGATCTGCGTTTGCAGCAGCGCCAGCGCTTGCTGATCGTCGATCGCTGAGTCTTCCGAGGCCGTCAATAGATCTTGCACCCACAGGCTGCGCAGCTGGCTCAAGATCTCGGCGGCGATCGTGGTGATGCTCGGCCCTTCCAGAAGGTAGGCGACGGCAAGCTGGATCTCGGTGGTAGCCTCGATGCTGTTGCGGAGTTCAATCGACATAATCGAGTCGATGCCAAAGATATGCAGCGGCTGATCAAGCGGCAGCCGATCGCGCTGGACGCGCAAGACTTTGGCGGTGAGCGTGAGTAGATGCTCTTCGAGCAGGGTTTGCTGTGTTTCCACGGCTGCTTGCGCCAGCTCCTGCGTCCAGGTCGCCGTCCCAGCTGTGGCCGCGCTATCTGGCAGCGCAGTTTCCAGCAGGTTGGCCAGCAGTGGTTTGGATCTGGCTGACGGATTGGCGCGGAACCAGCGGCTCCAATCGATCACCAGCGCTGTCGTCTGGGCGGCGGCGGACTGTAGCAGCCGATGCAGCACGGCGGTGCCTTGCGTAGCCAGCAGTGGTCGTATGCCCTGCTCGGCCATGTGCATGTTCACGCCGCTGCGCGCGGCCATGCCGACCTCGGCCCAGGGACCCCAGTTGATGCTGATCGCCGGCTGGCCGAGTGTGTGGCGGTAGTGCGCCAGCGCATCCATAAAGGCGTTGCCCGCCGCATAGCTGCTCTGGCCAACCGAGCCCAGCGCCGAGGCCAGCGACGAGAAGAGCACGAAGAAGTCCAGCGGCTGGTCTTGCAGCAGGTGATGCAGCAGCCAGGTGCCGGTGATCTTCGGCTGGAGCACGTCGACGATCGCCGACTCGTCGGTGTGAGCCAGCAGCTGATCGTGGAGCACGCCGGCGGCATGGACTACGCCCCGGATCGGCGGCCAGCCCTCGCGGCGATAGGTGTCGAGGTAGGCGCTCAGCTGGGCCGCGTCGCTGATGTCCAGCGCCACCACATGCACGGCCACGCCCATCGCCTCAAGCTGACGTACGGCGGCGATCACGTGTCCGGCGCGACTATCGGTGGTGTACTGGTGCCAGCTTGCGCGTGGCGGCAAGGGCGTGCGACCCAGCAGGATCAGCCGCCGCGCGCCTTGCTGCGCCATCCAGCGCGCAACTTCCAGACCCAGACCGCCCAGGCCACCCGTGATCAAATAGCTGCCGTCGGTGCGCCAGCGCAGCGGCTGTGTCACGGCGGAGGTTGCAGCAGTCGCTAGACGCGCGACATAGCGCTGGCCCTGCCGATAGCCGATCTGATCTTCTGCGTCGGCCTGGGCCAGCGCTTCGAGCAGCGTGCTCACCGACATGCCCGGCAGCGTGGGATCGAGATCGATCAAGGTGGTGCGCAGCTCAGGATGCTCGCACATGAGCACGCGGCCCAGGCCCCAGACCGGAGCCTGCGTGATGCCGAGCGGATTGTGCGCCGCGTCGATCGCCTGGCTGCCGACCGTAATCAGCCAGAGTCGCGGTGCGTGCTGGCGCTCAACCTGCACCAGCGACTGGACCAGCCGCACGATGTTGCCGAAGCAGAGCGATTGATCGGCCTGCAAGCCGTCAAGCGTGAGCTGATCGCTGGGCGTGGCGTCGAGCGCCCACAGGTACACAATGTTTTGGTAGGGCGACTGGGATCGTCCGGCGACTGCCTGCGCCAGCGTTTGCCAATCTTCCCGATTGGACGGATCGATGCCCCACACGTTATTGCGCTGCGCCAGGCCGTGCTCGCGATACACCAGCAGCGTTTCGACGCCCTGCGCGCGCAAAACTTCGGCCAGCTGCTGCCCAACGCCGCCGTCGTCGGCAAAGATCAGCCAGCTGCCACCGGCGATCGGGGTGGGCGCGGCGCTCAGCGGCTGCCAGTCAATGCTGTAGAGCCAGTCGTCCAGGCGCGCCAGCGAGTCGTGGGGCGTGGCTGCGCCCAGGCGCTGAAGCTGAAGGCCTTGAACTTCGGCGACAACCTGGCCGTTTTCGTCGAGCAGCCACAGGTCGGCCTCGTGCCGATCCACGTCCTCCTCTAATGACGACCGCAAGATCGCGTGGCACCAGATGCGCGTTGCTGGCGTGGTGTACAGCTCAACGCTGCGCATGCCCTGCGGCAAGAAGGTGTCATCGCTGCGATCCCCGCGCGGCAACGTGGCGGCCACAACCTGGAAGGCGGCGTCGAGCAGCACCGGATGCAGCAGGTAGCTGCCGCTTTCGTGGGCTGTCTCAGCCGGTAAACATAGCTGGCCCAGCGCCTCGCCGTCACGTCGCCAGATGCCGTTAATCGCCCGAAACTGCGGGCCATACATCAGCTTGTAGCTTTGCATGGCCTCGTAATGCTCGGCATCGCTGATCAACTCGGTGCAGCGCGCCTGAATCTGCTGCGGCGTGCCGTTGAGATTGGCCGGCGCTCCTTTGCGCGCGCTCGGCTCAAGCGCTCCGCTGGCATTGACGATCCAGCTGGTTGGTCCGTGCTCGCTAGGCCGCGTGCTGGCGATCTGAAAGCTGGATCGACCGTCCGCGCCGGGGCTCACGGCCATCTGAATGTTGCAGGGTTCGGTTTGCGGCACAAACAGCGCCTGTTTGAACTCGACGTCGCAGAGCCGATAGCTATCGCCAAGGGCGGCGGCGGCCACCAGGCCCATCTCGATGTAGGCCGATCCCGGCAGCACCGTCAAGCCCTGCACCTGGTGATCGCGCAGATACGGCACGAGCGTGGTGCTTAGAGCCGACTCCCAGAAGTGCTGGCCGGTGATCGACGCGCGCAGGTATGAGGCCAGCAGCGGATGCGCATCCGCTCGCCGTGTTTCGCTGTGGGCGGTAGTTTTCGCGCCCAGCCGCGCGATCAGTGAGTCGAAGCTGTAGCCCTCGGCGCGCTCCGGCAGCAGCTGATCCAACCAGTAGCGCTCGCGCTGCCAGGGATACTGCGGCAGCGGTACGCAACGGCCCGCGCCCGCCACCTGGGACCAGGCGATCGGCGCGCCCAGTGTGTACAAGCTGCCCAGGGCTTCGAGCAGGCTCTGCGAATCGTCGCGGTTGCGGCGCAGCGAGGCGATCACGGTGACGGGATAGTTGAAATGCTTGCCGCTACGCAGGATCGACTCGGCCAGCACCGGATGCGGGCTCACCTCAAGGAAGGTGGTGTAGTCTTGCTGCAGCAGCTCGCGCACGGCTTCGGCAAAGAGAAACGGCTCGCGCAGATTGCGGCCCCAATAGGTCGCGTCCAGGGCTGAACCGTCGATCAGAGCGCCGGTCACGGTGGAGATCAGCGGCGTGACCGTTGGCTGCGGCTGAATCTGCGCCAGCGCTGCCACCAGCTCAGCTTTGAGCGGGTCCATCTGGGCGCTGTGGAAGGCGATATCCACGCCGCGCAGCATACGGCAGAAGATGTTTTGTCGCTCAAGCGAGGCCAGCACCCGGCTCAGCTCGGCGGGATCGCCCGATAAGATGCAGGAGGTTGGGCTATTGCTACCAGCGACGGCCAGCAGATCCTCGCGTCCGATCAGCATCAGCTGCGCTTGCTCAAGCGTGAGCTCGACTGCTGCGGTTTTGCCGAGACCCGCGACGCGCTTCATCAAGCGGCAGCGATGATAGACGACCTGCACGGCGTCTGCCAGACTGAGCGCACCCGCGACATGCGCGGCGGCGACCTCGCCCAGGCTGTGCCCGACGATCGTGTCCGGCACAATCCCCCATGATCGCCACAGGGCCGCCAGCGCAACCTGGACCGCGAAGATCAGCGGCTGGGCCACGTCGGTCTCGTTTAGTCTTGCCTCGTCGTCCAGCGCGGCTTCAAGCGACCAGCCGGCGTGCTGCTGAAACAGCGCATCACAGCGCCGCAGCGCCGCCGCAAAGATCGGCTCGCGCTCAAGCAGCGCGCGGCCCATGCCGGCCCAGTGCGAGCCTTGCCCGGAAAATACCCAGACCAGTTTTTGCGCATAGGCCGGCTTTTTACCCGTCGTCAGGCCGCTGGACGATTCGCCATGGAGAAAGGCATCAAGCAGTTCGGCGATCTCCGCGCCGGTCTGGCCAACCGCCGCCAGCCGGTAGGTATGGTGAGTGCGGCGTACGC
>JAFAYS010000145.1 GCA_019240175.1 Chloroflexota bacterium
TGGCCGTGACGATCGTCTGCTCGTTCTCGCCGCTGCACTCGTCGACCAGATTCGCAAAGGCCGGGACATAACGCGTATCGTTGGCGAGCGCTGCGCCGCCGCTCATGCGGTAGTTGTGGCCGCTGGGCCGATCGATCGGCAGCGCGAGATACACATCCAACTGACCGGAGAAGAGCGGCAAGCGCTCCGTCGGGATCGTCCGCAGCGCCGGGACGTCGTCCACCTCGGGAATAGCGGCAACCGCGCCCGAGGGCAGCACGCCATGAAAGCGCTCCAGGCGCACGGCGTTGCGCTGCTCAAGCGTATTCAGATCGATCTGGAGATCCAGCGCGCCCCAGCCAAACGGAGCCAGCGGGCGCACCCGCAGTTGGAGCGATTGTTCATGATAGCGGTCGGCCTGCTGAAAATGATGCGGTCCGATCAGCAGCCCCTCGCTCCAGATGACCTTACGGCGCGAGCTATAGTCCATCGTCGCGTTACCTTTGCATGAGTGTTTGCCGCCACGAGCGGCGCTCTGGCTTGCCGACCGGCTCGCCGTTCCGATAGTGGGTTTTTTCTTGCAAGCGGCCCTGCTCGTCGTACAGGTAGGCGATGCCGTCAAGTTTGTCGTCGTGGTAGGTGGCATGCGTGCGGACGGTTCCGGAAAGATAATACTCGATCACCGCACCTTCCAGCCTGCCCTCTCGGTACTGAGATGTTTTCGCCAACTGTCCCGTCTCGGTATAGAGCATGCTTTCGCCGTCGAGCAGATTGTTGGCGTAGCTGGCGACTAAGCTTTCCTGGCCGCTGGGATGATAGGCCGTCGAGCGCCCGTGCTGCACGCCGCCGCGATAGGTGACGACCGCTTGCAGACTGCCGTCTTTGTACAGCCGCAGCTCGCCGTCAAGCAGATCGCGCTCGTACTCGCTGATCATCGTGGGGCGGCCCTGCGCGTCGTAGGCGATCATCTGGCCATGCTTTTTGCCGCGCTCAAAGGTCACCAGCGTTTGCTGCACGCCGGCGGCATACACCGTCATCGGGCCGTGAAGCTGGCCTTCCGCATAGCAGATCTGCTGCGCCAGCCGGCCCTGTTCATCGTACAGCACGGTCATGCCGTCGAGCTTGCCGCTGCGGTAGCGGCTGCGACTCAGCACGCGGCCGCGCCCCACCGTCAGCCGATCCGCGCTGCGCTGAATGCTGTAGCTTTGGCCGATCTGCTGGATCAACCACTCACCGCCTTCCAGCACTGTCGTCAGTGTTGCGTCGTTGGCCAGCGCATAGCCATGCTGCCGAAACAGTGGCACCAGCGCGCCTAGCTGACCGAGATCGAGCGCGGCGCGCAAGGCCGGATCGAGGCGAAACAGCTCAGGGCCAGGCGGGCCATAGATCGTGACCGTGCCGTCTTGTTGTCCTGCCCGGTACTCGACAGTCTCGACCAGCTGGCCGGCGGCAAAGATCGCGCGCTGAACGATGCGTCCCGGATAGACTGTGAAACAGTCGCTGGTATGCACCACGCTGAAGATCCGCGCGGACTGCATGATCCGCCACTCGCTGCCAGCCAGATCCAGCGCCACCAGCGCGTCGGCGGCCAGCAGATAGCCATGTCGACGAAACGCCGGCTGAAGCTGCTTGATGTCGCCGCCGTCGAGCGCGGCCTCGAAATCCAGCGCCAGCGTAAAGAGCGGCTCAGCGGGCGGCGCATAGATCGCGCGCTCACCTTCGAGACGACCGCCCGCATAGTGCGTGCGCGACACAACGCTGTTGTTTTCGACGTGCGTGGCGCGCAACAAGCGGCCCGGCGCGACCGCCAGATAGCCATCGGTGACGCGGATCGTGTAGCTCTGACCGATCTGCGTAATTAAATACTCACGCTCAGGCTCCACGATCAGCAGCAGCGCGTCGGCGGCCAGCGCGATCTCCTGCGCGACAAAGAACCAGCGCAGATCCTGGGTCAACTCGCCGCGCTCGAGATCGGCTGACAGCGAGAGCGGCAGCGTGAAGAGCGTCGCGCCAGGCGCGTCGAAGAGTAGCTCCGCGCCGTGACGCCGGCCCTGGTGATAGCTCACGCTGCGCAGCACCCAGCCCTGCGCGTCGTAGCTGCGCACGATGCCGTGGGGAAGGCTGCTGGTTGCGCTGTTCCTATGTTGTGCCTGGCCTGGCTGCGTCATCGTCCGTTCCTTTGCCCACTTAGCCGAGCTGCACCGTAACCTGGCCGGGATTCGTTATCTGGATCACGCCGCCGAAAGCGCAGATCAGCTGGGAGTTGCTGTCCAGCGCGGGCATGTTGCCGATCAGCACCGTGGGCGCGCCGACAATCCAGGGCGCGGTCAGCACCGGCACGCAGGGCATCGGCGTGAGCGCACCCATGGCAGCAGCGGTGGCCGCCGCGACCGCCGGATTCGCCATCGACTGGCACATGGCGAAGGGCGGCACATTGGCGATCGGCTTGTTGTCCATAATATTCGCCGCCGGAGTCGTCGCCAGCACCTGATTCTGCGGTATCACCACCAGCGTGCTCGGCGCTACGCCAAAGCTGCACTGCAGCATCGCGCCCA
>JAFAYS010000146.1 GCA_019240175.1 Chloroflexota bacterium
CGCGATGCCCTTCGACCGTGGACGGCGGGAAGTGCGGAATCGTGGGATACGCGATTGTCGCCGCGACGTCCATCTCATCCGCCAGCGCGCCCAGGCCAGAGCCCAGGATCAGCGCAACATCTGGTCGCAGATCGGTCCGACTGCGAATAAAGGCCGTCGCTTCGGTAATACGGTCGAAGAGTTCACTCATCTAGCGCTCCTTCTGGCAGAACAGGCAAACCAAGAACAAAGAACAGGGAATGTGGACGCGCGGTCGTTGTCGATAGACCTTGGTTCTAGGTTCTTGGGTTTTTTTAGATCCGGGATAACAGCTCGCGTTTTTTGGCCTCGAACTCAGCCGGAGAGAGGATACCACGATCCCGCAGCGCGGCAAGCTGCTCAAGGACCGCGCGCACATCACGCGGCTGGTCGTAGGCCACGGGAGCGCGATCCAGGTAGCCGTCGTAGCGCGCGCGAGAGTCCATCATCGCTCGCTTGAACTCGATCGGGCGGCGGATCGCCTGCATGCGGTTCACGCCCTCGTCGCTGGCCGTCAAAATATCGACGTTGCCGAAGTTGAACATGCGCCCAACCAGGCTCTGCTCCAGCTGAACGTCGGTGATCTTTTCCAGCGACGAGTCGAGCACGTTTTTGCTGAGCACACCTTGCAGCTGCAGTACGCGCCGATCGGTGATCACAAACTGCTCGTTGCGCCAGCGCATAATATCGCCGAATGCGCTCAGAATCACAATCAGCCCCAGCGCGCCCATCACAATGTAGACCATGCCCTGGGGAACGTTGGGAAAGACCGCCGGCACAACAATCGCGGCGATGCTCAGAATAACGAGCACAATTAGCTCGGTCAGGATGTGGGCCAGGGGAATAAACCAGTGCTGCCGCGTCGTAAAGACGATCTCTTCGCCTTCCCCAAGCAGATTATGAAGATAGCTCATCGTCGGCTCCTTGATCGAACCTTTCTCTTGTGCGCCGTCAGGCTTGCGTATGGTTGGTTCCGCTGTTTCTGTAGCGCCTGAGCCGCGCTGCACCGGGCTGCTACGACGCGAGCCGTACGGCATCCAGAAACTCGACGGATTTTAGATCGCGCTCCAGAATTGGTCTCAGCGTGGCGCGTAACACGCTTTCGATCTCCCGACGCAGCGGCTCCGATAAGCGCTGCAACTCCTCGGTCGCGTCGATCGGCTCGCGCTGCAAGTAGTGCAGCGCCTTGAACGCCGGCAGACCGATCGGCAGCGCGTGCGGCTCGCGGGCGGCGCAGCGCTGGCAGAGCATGCCACCACCAGCCGGACTCCAGCGCTCCGCGTCTTCGGTCAGATCTTCTTGACACACCGCGCACTGGAACAGATAGGGCCGGTAGCCCACCAGATTGAGCAGATGCAGCTCAAAGTAGCGCGCTACCAGATCCAGTGGAGCCGAGCCGTTCAGCGCCGCGAATGTGTCGATCAGCAGCTTATAGATCGGCCAGTTGTCCTCGTCGTCCACCGTCAGCTTATCGACCAGCTCGGCGATGTAGTAGGCGTGCGATAGGCGCGGCAGATCTTCGTGCAGCAGCTTGTACGGATCGACGATCTGCGCGTCGGTGACAATATCCAGGTTGCGGCCTGTGGCGAGCTGAAGCTCAACCCGGTTGAACAGCTCGATATGTCCCGCGCGGCGGCTGGTCGTTTTGCGCGCGCCCTTGGCGATCACTCGCCGCTTGCCGTATTTGGCCGAGAAGAGCGTCAGCATGCGGTCGGCCTCGCCAAAATCGCTGCGCCTGAGAATCACGGCCTCGGTACGATATAAACGTTCACGACTACGCATAATACTCGTTTCTACTGCTCCATTTAACTCTTTCTATTATACTCCGTCGAACGTTCGTTTTACATAATTCTAATGGCCAATCCGCGCTTCCGGTTTTCAATCTTCCTCACGCTGCGATGCGATGCGCTCACGGATCTGCGAGACTGCCTGCGCTGCCGACTGATCGGCGGCCTCGACCACGCGCGCCGGAACCAGACGGCACAAGCGCTGCAAGAGCGCGGGCGAGATCTCGCAGGGCAGATCCAGCTCGGCACACATGCGGGTGTAGGCCAGCGCCGCGCCTACGACAGCTTTGAGATCGCGGTCGTCGAGCGGCAGCTGCGGATCGATACGCTCGTCACGCACGCCCCAGCCGGCACGTCGCAGCTGCTCAGCCAGGTCGTCGGCATCGCCGTCGGGAACGCGCAGCAGCGTCGGCGTCATGGGCTCGATCGCGCCCAGGCCCAGCGTTTTTTGCTGACGCAGCTGCGCCATCACGATCGGATCGACGGTCTGCAACAGCACCGCGTGTTCCAGTCGCACTTGCTCGGTCTGGCCGCCCCACTCAAGCAGCGTGTAGGCGATCGAGGGCGGCAGCGCGCCGTGGCTTTGCTCTTCCAGAAAGCGCAGCACATCCTGCGCCGCAATGCCGCGCTCAGCCGCCGCCAGCACCGCGCGCCTGGTCAGCCGGAAGATCGTCACCGTGCCGCTCTGCTGAAGCTCGGCCACGCGGCCAAGCTGGAAGCGGGCGTAGAGCGACGCGCCAGGCGGGCAGATGATCTCAAAGGTGCTTTGCACGATCAGCGGCAGATTCGGCATGTCTGGCGGCGCAGGCGCGTCGGCTACCAGATGCGCGCCAAGCTGCGTGAGCCGCACCACATCGCAGCCGCCGGGAGCATCCGCGCCACAGTCA
>JAFAYS010000237.1 GCA_019240175.1 Chloroflexota bacterium
ACCACCAGCGCCAGCCCGCCCCGGCTCCTCGCGATCGTTTGGAACGATGTCCACGCGATGCCGAGCGTTTGCCGCGCGTACGTCGCCAGTCCGAAGGTTTGTCGAACCTGCGTCGTGATCGGAGCAACTCTCGCGAGCGCGCTGCCAGCCGGCTTCGTGGACCGCACAGCGCGACTGCGCCGGCTCCGTCCCGCAGGGTGCGCGAGGCGGAAGCGCCCGTAGGTGAGCGCAAGCACGCCCACCGCGATCACAAGCCAGATCAGCCGGTTGGCAAGCAGCGGGATCTCAAGCCCGACCAGCCGCGTGTTCTGCTCGACCGGCGTCCAGGTCTCCCCGAGGTTGGACACGATGCCAAGCAGGCCAACCAGATCCAGCAGCGTCGTCAGCTCCCAGCGCCCGAGCTGCTGAGCCACCACCAGCGCGGCGAAGGAGGAAGTGATCAAGAGCAACACGCTGGCGAGGTAGCTCGCCATAGGCCGGCGGCTGAGCGCCGCGCACGAGAATTGGATCGCCGTGGCGACGAAAGCGAACGGCAACGCGATCAAGCCGTAGGCCGTGAGGTAGGCGGCAGGCCGAAACGGGCCGAGCCGCGCGGCCTCCACGCCGGGCAGATAAAGTCCTAGCAGCAGTCCCAGCGGCACGGTCAGCAGAATCAGGGCGTTGACGACAAAGGCCGCGCAAAATCGCCCACCGAGATACTCCGCCTTGCTGATTGGCGCGGTGTACATCAGAGGGTGCATCCGCGTCTGCGCATCGCGTGCCGCCGCCTCGCCCGCTACCGACGCGGCCAGCAGCAGCCAGATCGCGCCGCCGAGTACCGTCGCAAACGCGATGCCGAATGGTGCATTTTGCAGCACAGCGGCGTCGGTGGGCTCAGAGCCCGCCATCATCAGGAGCGCGAACACGAATAAGACCGCGAAACAAAGCCGGGTCGCGACGCGGCGTAGCTGGTAGGCCAGCTCGAAGCGAAAGATTTCCCGGAATTTCATTGTGCTACCGCCGTCTCCTTCTGCTCCCCACGACGACCGATGTGACCTGCCATTGTGCTGAAATACACATCTTCAAGATCCGGCTCGGCGGGCTCGAAGCCGGGGCCGGGCGGCGTTTCGCTGTAGACGCGCGCGAGCGTGCGTCCACCGAAAAGCCTGGTCGAGATCACGGCGTGCTCTCGCTCCAATGCGAGGAGTGCATCTTTCGCAATCACACGTCGCCAGATCCGGCCACGCAGCCCGTCGATCGCGCGCAACGGCTCGGCCTCAAGCAGAATCTGCCCCTGGTCGATGATCGCCATGCGGGTACACAGCTCGCTCACGTCCTCGACGATGTGCGTGGAAAGTATAACGATGCTGTGCTCGCCCAGCTCGGAGAGCAGGTTCAGGAATCGCACACGCTCAGCTGGATCGAGGCCGGCGGTTGGCTCGTCCACGATCAGCAGCTTCGGGTTGCCCAGCAGCGCCACGGCGATACCGAAGCGCTGCCGCATGCCGCCCGAGTAGCTGCCCAGCTTCTGCTTGCGCACCTCCCACAGATTCACCTGCTGTAGAATCGACCCGACGACATCCTGGCGCATTCGGTGTTCGCCAATGCCTTTCAGCACCGCGAAATGATCGAGCAGACGCTCCGCACTCACCTTGGAATACAGGCCGAACCCCTGCGGCAGATAACCGAGCGTCTGGCGCACATCATCCTGCTGCTTCAGCACGTCGATCGCACCAAGACGGATGCTGCCCGCATCTGGCGTTTGCAACGTGGCCAGAATGCGCATCAAGGTTGACTTGCCGGCACCGTTTGGACCCAGCAGGCCGTACATGCCCACCGGGATCGTGAGCGTTACGTCTTTCAGCGCCTGCACGCCATTGGCATAGGTCTTGGATACGCCGCGAATCTGTAATTCCATAGCCGCCTCTGGTTGATGCCTGATGTCCATCGCCGATAAACTGCTTGGGGCGTCGCCCAACCTACGGAAGATTGCGCCCGTGCAACTTCTCAAAACAGCAAAGCCGATCCATCCGGGCGATTATTTATGCTGCGACCGAGTTCGGACTCGTGAGATGAAATACCAGCCTATACCGACGACAATCAGCAGCAGTGGGATTGCACCCGGCTCGCTATCGGCATAGATTTTTCCCACCATAAGCACAAGCCCGATCGCAAGCGTCAGCAGCGATAGCCATTTCTGCATCTTTAGCTCCTTCTATTGTTTAAGCTGCGAATATGTCATTCCAGCGCCCCAAACCTACTACGCGCCCCAAAACAGCAGCGGAATCGCCAGCACCAAAAAGAGCGCCCAGCCGGCGTAGATCGCAAGCGCAGTGCTCACCACGCGCTGTAGCGCGTCGATCCACTGTGAGCGATCATCCCGCCACTGGCGGTAGAGCAGAACGATCAAGAGGCCGATGTTGATGGTGTTCCAGCCGATTACGGTGAGCCGATTGGGTGTGATGCCGCCGAGCGAGGTGCGATAGACGACCGCCGCCAACGCGTAGAGACCAATCACAACACTCAAGCCTGCCACGGCCAGGATCGCCGTGCGCAGCCAGTGGTGGTAACGCGCGGGCAGATCGCTGGAACGCACAGGCGTTGCTCCAACCAGCAAGGCCATCACCGCGAAAAGCATGACGTTGTAGACGATCAACAGCTCCCGCTCACGAAACGGTCCCATAAAATTAAAGGGAATGAAGCACAGGTAGATCACCAGGACCAGCAGGACCAGCGGCAGCAGCAGACGCATGAGGATCGGGACCAGCCGACCCAAGCCTTGCTCGAAGCGTTGCGCCAAGATCTGGCGCTTCGGCTGGAAGGCCACCGCCACCGCGATCACCGGCACCAGTCCAGCTCCGCCGACAAAGAGCATGGCGATTAACCAATCCGGCAGATCGAGACCAAGTGCCGCGAACAATCCCATCGTGATCAGCACAAAAGCCAGCACCCCACCGCCGAAGACGGCACCTGTGAGGCCAATTTCCAGCGTTTTGATCAGCGCGGCAAAACGTTCACGCGCGGACGATGCCCAACCGAGCATGCCGAAGCCTACGCCGAGCCAGGCCAACAGCGGCAAGTGCAGCACGGATAAGATCTGATAGGTCTCGCCCGCTCCCGAGAGCGCGAGCGCAAAGGTGTACACGCCGGCGGCTACCACGCCACCCAGCGCCGGCAGCGCCCGCCGACGGTAGGCGGGATTCTCTAGCAGCAGAAAAAGGTAGACCAGCACGGCGACGATCGGCGACCACAACAACACAAGGTAGGGCGCGTCGCCGTCGATGGTCAGACGAGAATCGGTTAGCAGCGCGAACACCAGGCCGGAGAGCAAAGCTAGCGGCAGCGCCCTGCGCCAGGCAATGCGGCCATCTTCGGCCTCGCCATGCTGTGAGCGCGCCTGCAAGCGGTAGTACCAGGCGGCGTAGAGCGGATTGTCCGGCGCGCTCTGATAGCGGGATATCATCGCCGCCGCAAAAGAGTCGGCTTCGCCTTGGTGGCGGGCCGCCTGGTACATTTCTTCCAAGGTGCGCGGATCGTCGGAGTTGAGCGCCAGGCCCTGTATGCTGTTCGTCATGTGATTTCTCCTTGGAGGTCGGTAGCGACCAGTATCCTGCTGATCGTGGTGTGAAGATCGCCGCTCATAGCCACAGAAAAAGAACTTTGTATCATAAAGCTTCAAGTCAAAAAAAAGAGCGCTGGGCCGTTCAGCGTTTGCGCGTGGCCTGAATCAGCGCTTCCATATGATCAAGATAGCGGTCAAGCGCACGGCGTCCGCTCTCGGTCAGCTGGTACTCGGTTTTGGGCACGCGGCCCTCGAACGACTTGATGCAGGTGATGTATTCGGCCTCTTCCAGCTTGCGCGCGTGAACGCTTAAGTTGCCGTCGGTCGTGCGCAAAAGTTCTTTGAGATCATTAAAACTTAACGCCTCGTTGACGGCCAGCGCGCTGACAATGCCCAGCCGCATACGTTCATGGATCAGCCGATCCAGCTCCGGTGCCTGGCCTGGGCCAGCCTGCGTAGTGGCTGCTTCAGAACGATGCGACTCAAGCGGAGCAGGTGCCGGTGTGTGGGCCGCGGTTGTTCGCTTAGCCACCATGCCTCCTTGCAATCAAAACGCCGCAGATAATATTCAGAACGCCAAATCCGGCGGCCATGAACCAGGTATTCCAGGCTGCCGGGCACAACAGCGCCATGCCGCCCAACACCATAAAACACATACCGATGATCGGGACAATTCTGACCGAAAACGCGCCGCCGGTGACGATGCCCGTACCAAAGAGCAGCAGCCACATGCCCTGAATCATGTTGGTGGCACCGGCTTGATACAGCACCAGGGTCAGCAGAGCACCGGCGATCAGCGGTGGCAAAAAGCTGAACACAAACTTGCGCGCCGGAGCCGAAAAGAGCGGCATGCTGGCCGCGCGAGCTTTGCGCACCGTCGCCGCAATGATGATGGTCACTGCAAGCAGCGCCTCAGCCAGCCACAGAACCAGCCAGGCCTCCGGCTGCGCGAGCGTGGTTGCGATGCCGGCGGTGATCAGCGCAGTGATGCCGACGATCACCTGGCCCCAGCCGGAAACGGCGGTGAACGATGTGGCCGCCTCCATGGTTTCACGAATAAAGCGCAGGTTGTCGACAGCGCGATCGTGAAGCTCGGATGATTCGGGCACCGGTGGCCGCAGACGATGTATTGATGCCATGCTGCGGATTATAGAAGTTCCTTAATCTACTGTCAAGTACTTTATATAACAAAGCATAGGTCTATCAGAGTCCCGCCATAGCACTATCATGACGATGCCCCACCGCACTGTTAAATCTGCTGTCCGCAACAAACACAGCAGACTGTTGTACACTCTTGTTGTGTACTCATAACGGAGGAGCAAGCAGATGCCGACCAATCCAGCCAAACCACAAGTCCCGCCGCCAGAAAGCGCGGTCATCCAGTGGCTGCTTGATGCTGACCCTGCGATCCGCTGGCAGGTGCTGCGCGATCTGATCGGTGCGCCTGCGAAAGAGGTCGCGGCAGAGCGTGC
>JAFAYS010000304.1 GCA_019240175.1 Chloroflexota bacterium
TCGATCAAGTGACGACCTCGATGACGATCAACTCGCCGGCGATCGTGATCTGGGCGATGTATATCGCCGCCGCCGAGAAGCGCGGCATCCCGATGGAGAAGCTCGGCGGCACGCTTCAGAACGATATTTTGAAAGAGTACGCCGCGCAGAACGAGTATATCTTCCCGGTCGAGCCGTCGATGCGCATGGTTGTGGACACGATCGAGTTTGCCGCCAAGCACATGCCCAAGTGGAATCCGGTCTCGGTCTCGGGCTATCATATCCGCGAGGCCGGCTCGACGGCTGTGCAAGAGCTGGCATTCACCCTGGGCGACGGCCTGGCCTATGTTAAAGCGGCGCTCAAGCGCGGCCTCGACATCGACTCGTTCGCGCCGCGCATCTCGTTTTTCTTCAACGCGCACAACGATTTCTTTGAGGAGATCGCCAAGTACCGCGCGGCGCGGCGCATCTGGGCGCGGCAGATGAAGGAAGTCTTCGGCGCGAAGAGCCCGCGCTCGTGGTGGATGCGCTTCCACACCCAGACGGCAGGCGTATCGCTGACGGCGCAGCAGCCCGAGAACAACATCGTGCGCGTGGCGATCCAGGCGCTGGCCGCCGTGCTGGGCGGCACGCAGTCGCTGCACACCGACGGCATGGACGAGGCGCTGGCGCTGCCCTCCGAGAAGGCCGTGACGATTGCGCTGCGTACGCAGCAGATCATCGCCGAGGAGAGCGGCGTGACGAACACCGTCGATCCGCTGGGGGGCTCGTACTTCGTGGAGGCGCTGACCGACGAGATGGAGCGGCAGTGTTTGGAATACTTCCGCCAGATCGAGGAGCAGGGCGGCATGGAGGCCGCGCTCGAAAAAGGCTGGATTCAGCGCGAGATCTCGGATGCGTCGTATCGCTTTCAGCGCGAGGTCGACGGTAACCAGCGCGGGATTGTCGGCGTGAACAAATACAGCGTCCACGAGCCGCTTGAGATCCCGATTTTGCAGATGGACCCTGAGGGCGAGCAGCGGCACATGGATCGGCTGAATCGCGTACGCACAGAGCGCGATCAGGAGCGCGTCAAGGAAACGTTGGAGGCGCTGCGCGTCGCGGCTCAGGGCGATCAAAACTTGATGTATCCCGTGCTCGACTGTGTGCGCGCCTACGCCACGATGGGCGAGATCTGCGACGTCATGCGCGAGGTCTTTGGCATCTACCGCGAAGTGCTGGTCGTGTAGCGTCGCCAGAACCTAGAACCTAGAACCCAGAACCAGCTTCGCTTCTCATCCTCTAGGTTCTAGGTTCTTAGTTCTAGGTTCTCTTTTTCATGCTTCACAAAGTAAGGGCTGTATGCTAGGATACCAGGCGTTACGCCGACGAAGCGGTCGGCGCAGTGAGCGAGGAAATCGCAATGATGCGAAGTGCTAATCGACTACCACTGGCTACATTGCCGGCGCGCGTCTCGATCCGTGAGGTCGGGCCACGCGACGGGCTGCAAAACGAAGATGTGCTGCTGACGACGGAGCAGAAGATCGCCTTGATCAACTGTTTGTCGGACTCCGGCCTGCAATATATTGAAGTCGGCTCGTTCGTGAATCCCCGCGCCGTGCCGCAAATGGCCGATACCGCCGAAGTTTTCGCGCGGATCGAGCGCCACCCCAACATCGTCTACAGCGCGATCGCGCCTAATGTTCGCGGAACTGAGCGCGCGATCGCTGCCAACGCCGACGCGATCCAGGTCTTTCTGAGCGCCTCCGAAAGCCATAACCACAGCAACGTCAACATGAGCATCGCGCAGTCGCTGGCGCAGGCGAGCGAGATTGCACAGTTGGTGCGCGGCGCGGGCAAAATGTTTGACGCCGTGCTTTCGGTGGTCTTCGGCTGCCCGTTCGAGGGCGAGGTGCCGATCGAGCGCGTGCTGGATCTGGCCGAGCAGCTCGTGGCGATGGGCGCGGCGCAGATCACGCTGGGCGACACGACCGGCATGGCGCATCCGCGGCTGGTGCAGGAGGTCTGCCTGGCCTTCGCCGAGCGTCTGCCCAACGTGCCGATCCGGCTGCATCCGCACAGCGCGCGCGGCGCGGGCCTGGCCAACGTTTTGGCCGCGCTACAGGTCGGCGTGGATCGCTTTGATGCCAGCATCGGCGGCATCGGCGGCTGTCCTTTCGCGCCCGGAGCGCCCGGCAACGTGTGTACCGAGGATATGGTGCATATGTTCCACGAGATGGGCGTCGCGACCGGCATCAAGCTGCCGAATGTGATCGCTTGTGCGCGCAGCCTGGAGCAGCTGCTGGGTCACGAGGTGCCGGGCCAGACGATCAAGGCCGGTATCTGCGGGCATCTTGGGGAGAGCGGAGAACCTAGAACCCAGAACCTAGAACCTAGGGTTGATGCTGGGGAGCTGGTGAGTTCTTAGGCAGGCCCTCACTCCCTTGGTCCCCCTTGCCCGAAGTCCCGCCGGCTTCGGCTTCGGTTGCCGCAGGCGAAGGGGAATCTGTGGTCCTTTGTTCTCTATTCTTTGTTCTTTGTTCGGGGTGCCCCTTGGGCGTCTCTGTTCTTTTATTCGTTCTTTTAGGTTCTAGGTTCTAAGTTCTAGGTTCTAAAAACTATGCCAATCATCCAATCGCACATCGATACACGCGGCGAAGAGTTTAAGCGTAACGCCGAACACAACGAGAGCCTGGCGCGAGATCTGCGCGAGCGACTGGCGGAGGCGCGCGAGGGCGGCAAGGCCGAAGCCCGCGCCAAGCACGAGTCGCGGGGCAAGCTCTTTGTGCGTGAGCGCATCGAGCGGCTGATCGATCCCGACACCGCGTTTTTGGAACTGTCGCCGCTGGCCGGCCACGAGGTCTACGAGGACGACGTGCCGGCTGCCGGCGTCGTGACGGGCGTGGGCCGTGTCGCGGGCCAGGAAGTCATGATCGTCGCCAACGATGCGACCGTCAAAGGCGGCACCTACTATCCGCTGACGGTCAAAAAGCATCTGCGGGCGCAGGAGATCGCGCAGCAGAATTTTCTGCCCTGCATCTATCTGGTCGACAGCGGCGGCGCGTTCCTGCCCATGCAGGCCGATGTATTTCCGGATCGTGAGCATTTCGGGCGGATCTTCTACAACCAGGCGCAGATGTCGGCGCTCAAGATCCCGCAGATCGCGGCGGTGATGGGCTCGTGTACCGCCGGCGGCGCGTACGTTCCGGCCATGAGCGACGAGGTTGTGATCGTCAAGGGTAACGGCACGATCTTTCTGGGTGGCCCGCCGCTGGTCAAAGCCGCGACCGGCGAGGAAGTGACGGCTGAGGAGCTTGGCGGCGCAGATGTGCATACGCGGCTGTCGGGCGTGGCCGACTACTTTGCCGAGAACGACGAGCACGCGCTGGCGCTGGTCCGGCAGATTGTCTCGAATCTCAACCGCCGCAAACCGCAGCCCTGGACGCTTTCCACTCCCGAAGAGCCGCGCTACGATCCGCGCGAGCTGTATGGCATTCTGCCCGCCGACACGCGCAAGCAGTACGACGTGCGCGAGGTGATCGCCCGCATGGTGGACGGTTCGCGGCTGGACGAGTTCAAGGCGCGCTACGGCACAACGCTGATCTGCGGCTTCGCGCACATCATGGGCATGCCGATCGGTATTCTGGCCAACAACGGCATTCTTTTCTCCGAAAGCGCGCTCAAAGGCACGCACTTTATCGAGCTATGCGCCAGCCGTGGCATTCCGCTGCTCTTTCTGCAAAACATCACCGGTTTTATGGTCGGCAAGGAGTACGAGAACGGCGGTATCGCCAAGGACGGCGCGAAGCTGGTAATGGCGGTCTCCAACGCGCAGGTGCCCAAGTTCACGGTCATGATCGGCGGCTCGTTTGGCGCGGGCAACTACGGCATGGCCGGGCGCGCGTTCAGCCCGCGACTGCTGTGGATGTGGCCCAACAGCCGGATCTCGGTGATGGGCGGCAGCCAGGCGGCCAACGTGCTGCTCACGGTTCGTCGCGATGGGCTGCGCGCTAAGGGCAAGGATATGTCGTCCGAGGAGCAGCAGCAGTTTATGCAGCCGATCCTCGATAAGTACGAGGCCGAGGGCAACCCGTACTATTCCACGGCGCGGCTGTGGGACGACGGCATTCTTGATCCGGTCGATACGCGCATGGCGCTGGCGCTGGGCTTGTCGATGGCCGCCAACGCGCCGAGCGAGCCGACGCAGTACGGCGTGTTCCGCATGTAGGTTGCCAGATCGGAGCTTGAGCAATGCAGGTCGTAGTAGAAACTGAGCGGCTGATCCTGCGTACGCACTCGATGGTCGATCTCGACGCGCTGCACACGCTGACGAGTCATCCCGACGTGTGGCGCTTCGATCCTGGTCGTCAGCGCACGATTGAGGAGTCGCGCGCGCTGCTGGTCTGGCGCATGATGGAGTACGAGCGGCGCGGCATCGGGCGGCTGGCGGTGGTGCTCAAAGCGACCGGCCAGCTGATCGGCTACTGCGGCTTGCAGCTCTGCCTGCTCGAAGAGTGCTACGAATTGAACACGCCTGAGATCGAGTTTTTCTACGGGCTGTCGCGCAACCACTGGGGCCAGGGCTTGATCACCGAGGCTGGCCAGGCGCTGATTCGCTACGGCTTCGAGGAGCATAAGCTCAAGCGGATCATCTCCAGCGCGCTCAGCGACAACCAGCGCTCGATCAACGTGATGCGCCGCCTCGGTATGCGTGTTGAGACCTGTCCCTGCGATCCAAACTGGGTCGTCGGCCTGATCGATAATCCGAGACAATAATGTACACCTATCTTTCTCTGACACACGACGGCCCGGTCGCGACGGTCACGCTGAGCCGGCCCGAAATCCATAACGCCTTCGATCCGCAGATGATCGCCGAGCTGCACGGCTGCTTCGAGCAGTTGGCCAGCGACGACAGCGTGCGTGTGGTGGTGCTGACCGGCGCGGGCCAGTCGTTTTGCGCGGGTGCCGATCTGAGTTGGATGCGTGCCACGCTGGATTACACGCGGCCCGACAATATCGCCGATGCCGCGCGCATGGCCGCGATGTACGAGACGATCAATACGCTGCCCAAGCCTGTGATCGGACGCATCAACGGTGCGGTGGTCGGTGGCGGCGTGGGGCTGGTCGCCTGCTGCGACATAGCGATCGCCGTCGAGGGCGCGAAGTTCGGCTTCAGCGAGGTCAAGCTCGGCATTGTGCCCGGCGTGATCGCGCGCTACGTGGTGCCCAAGATCGGCGCGAGCCATGCGCGGGCGCTGTTTGTCTCGGGGCGGCGCTTTGACGCGGCGCATGCCCAGCGGATCGGCCTGATCCATGAGCTGGTGCCGACGGAGCAGCTCGACGCGACGGTGCAAAAAACCATCGCCGATCTGTTGAGTAGCGGTCCCGAGGCGATCGGACGCGCCAAGCAGTTGGTTCATGCTGTGGCCACGCTGCCCTACGATGAGATGCTGCGCGCCACCGTCGAGGCGATCGCCAATGCCCGCATCAGCGCGGAGGGCCAGGAAGGGCTGCGCGCCTTTTTGGAGAAGCGCAAGCCAAGCTGGATTGAGCAGGATACATCAAAATAATATGCCATATTTCAACAAAATTCTGATCGCTAACCGTGGCGAGATCGCCGTTCGTCTGATTCGCGGCTGCCAGGAGCTAGGCATTCGCACCGTCGCGGTCTACTCCGAGGCGGATCAACAAGCGCTGCATGTGCGGCTGGCTGACGAGGCCTATCTGATCGGTCCCGCGCCCGCCGCCGAGAGCTATCTCCGCGCCGACAAGATCGTCGCCGTCGCCAAGGAGTGCGGCGCTGAGGCGATCCATCCCGGCTATGGCTTTTTGTCGGAGCGCGCGCATTTTGCGCAGGCCTGCGCCGAGGCCGGTGTCGTTTTTATCGGCCCGCCCGTCGATGCAATCGAGCGCATGGGCTCCAAGATCGAGTCGAAGCGGCTGGCGATCGCGCATGATGTGCCGGTTGTGCCCGGCTACGACGGCGCGGATCAGTCGAGCACAACGCTCCAGGCCGAAGCCGAGCGCATCGGCTATCCGCTGCTGATCAAGGCCAGCGCTGGCGGCGGCGGCAAAGGTATGCGCTCGGTGCATGAGTCGGCGGAGTTTGGCGCGGCGCTGGAAGGGGCCAAGCGCGAGGCCAAGGCGGCCTTTGGCGACGACGCGGTGCTGCTCGAAAAGCTGATCTTGAGGCCGCGTCATGTCGAGATCCAGGTGCTGGCCGATGCTCACGGCAACACGATCTATCTCGGCGAGCGCGAGTGCTCGATCCAGCGGCGGCACCAGAAGATCGTCGAGGAAAGCCCATCCGTGGCGCTCACGCCTGAGCTGCGGGCGCGCATGGGCGCGGCGGCGGTGCGCGTGGCCGAGGCGGTCGGCTATCGCAACGCGGGCACGGTCGAGTTTATGCTCGACGAGGATGGACAGTTTTATTTTCTAGAGATGAACACGCGGCTACAGGTTGAGCATCCGGTTACAGAGCTGGTCACCGGGCTGGATCTGGTGCATCTTCAGCTGGCGGTTGCTGCCGGCGAGCCGCTGCCGCTCACGCAGAGCGACGTTGCGCTGCGCGGCCATGCGATCGAGGTGCGCATCTACGCCGAAGATCCGGTGACGATGCTGCCGTCGGTCGGGCATGTTGCGCTCTTCGCCACGCCGGAAGGCCCCGGCATTCGTAATGACGCCGGTTTGGCGACGGGCGATGAGGTCAGCGTCAACTACGATCCGATGCTGGCCAAGCTGATCGTGAGCGCGCCCTCGCGCACCGCCGCGATCCAGCGTTTGTGCCGCGCCCTGGACGACTTCGCCGTGCTGGGCATCACCTCGAATATTCCGCTGCTTCAGGCGATCGCCGAGCATCCGGCCTTTGCCGAGGGCGCGACGACCACCGATTTTCTGCAAACGCACGCGATCGGCGATGGGCTGCGACAGACTGAGGCCTTGCCGCAGGCAGTGCTCTACGCGGCGGTTGTCGGCGAGCTGCTCCAACGATCGAGCGTGGAAGGCGATCCGTGGTCGGTCTTCTGGCGATCCGGCGGCGCGGACCGGCGTCTGGTCTATCGCTTTGGCGAGCAGCAGCATACGGTGCTGGCGGCGCAGCGTGACGAGCGTAGCTGGCGGCTGGTGGTGGACGGCACGGCGCGCGAAGTATCGGTCGTGGCGGCTCGCGATCATGCGCTGACGCTGGCCTTCGACAACAACCAGGCGCGGCTGCATGTCGCGCGCGTCGACGATGCGGTGCTGGTCGGCTGGCGCGGTAGAAGCTACCGGCTGCAGAAGGTCCAGGCGCTGAGCGTCGACGCGCTGAGCAATATCCAGTCGGGTGTGGCCGGTCATACCAGTCTGGAAGCGCCGATGCCCGGCACGATCATCAAGGTGCTGGTCAAGGCCGGCGATCATGTTACGGCCAATCAGCCGCTGATCGTGATGGAAGCGATGAAGATGGAGCACACGATCGTCGCGCCGTATGCGGGCGTGGTCGGCGAGGTGCCGTTTGTTGCCGGGCAGCTGGTGCGCGGCGGCGCGACCTTGATCGAGTTGGATGCCGAAGCGGCGGCATAACTTAGGACTTAACGCAGGCGCAGAGACGATCCGATCGTCTCTGCGCTTTTGTTTAAGCGATGCATTTCCCGCTTCACTTTGAACGCGGCTTCACTCATAAAATTCTGGCGCTGTTTTGAGTGTTTTCCATTGCTCGTTATCATGACCGAAGATCACCAGACCGATCTGCTCGCGTTCGACCAGATCCAGCAGCTTAATCGTGCTGGTGCGGGTCGCTTCGGCGTCCGGGTTGCTTCCGTCGTCCTGCTGGTCACGGGTAAAGCCCTCGCCGAAGGGCACAGCGTCAATCGGCAATAAAATCGTGCCCGCTTTGGGCAGCCGCACCAGCACCGATTGATGCCCCGGCACATGTCCGCTCGTCTCGATCAGCTCCAGCCCCGGCAGCAGCTCCGTGTCGCCGTCCACCAGCCGAATGCGCTCGATTGGCTGATCCCATTGGGGCCGATTGGCAGCAAAACGCGGGTTGCTTGCTGCATCCGCATGATGCACCCGCTGAACAATATACTGCGCCTTGGTGAAGGCCGCGTGTCTGCCCGCATGATCGATATCATAGTGCGTCGAAATGACAGTATCAATATCATCTGGTGTTAGGCCAAGGCCCGCCAGCTGCTCGATCACGTCCTGCCCGTTCTCGAAATCCGATGCTTCTTCAGGGATAATCTCCGGTAGACCAGTGTCGATCAGGATATTCTTGCCGTCACCTGTTTGCACCAGATAGCACACAATCGGAATCTGGTATTCTGGCATCAGCCCAACTTGCATCAGATATAAACGCTGTGGCGCATCTTGGCTCATCATCATTTCCTTATGAAAAATAGGCCAACGGGGCAAAATGGGATGTGTCATCCTGTCCCGTTAGATAGGACTTGCACCTGGCCCGTGAGGGTTGATGCGTTTGGCGGCTTTCATGGTGTGATTGTCGTGGGACTGTGTGACATCTACGGTCACACGAAGCAGGAAGTGCTGGCCACCCAAACAGCCGCACGACAAACCAGCGAGGCATCACTGCGACACCTCGCTTGCTTATTCCTGACGTTGGTGGACAAACTGTGTTGGGCTTAGTTCTGTAGCTGCGAGCGCCGCACGGTGCGCGATGTAACGGTCACGCCAGGCCCATCGATGCTTGAGCTCTTCTGGGGATTCTTAATGATCTGGAATGTCACTGATGGATCGGCGAGCGTCAGATCGAAG
>JAFAYS010000305.1 GCA_019240175.1 Chloroflexota bacterium
ACCGAGCCGTACAACAGCGACCACGTCGCGGTTAGCGTGGGATCGGTTTTAGGGGGCAGATTCCAGCTCAGCGTTTGTAACAGCGCGGCGAAGGTGTCGCCGGTGGCGCTGGCCAGCGGATCGTCTTTGGGATCGGAGAACCAGCCGCAGACGAGATAGCTGAGCGTTTGCGGCGTCTGGCCGTCGAGGCAGTCGATGAACGAGAAAACATTATTGTTTTGCGGCTGGTACACGGCAAACGCTGGATTACCCGGCCCCATCGCCGTCAGCCCCAGCTTATGGCCGGTCTCGCTCCAGGTGCCGAGCAGCACATTGCGCCCCATCGGCACGCCCACCGGCGTCAGCCCGTCGTTCCCCGGCTGGACATAGATGCAGGCAACCTGCGAGGCGTTCATCGCGGAAGGGTTCTTGTTGCCGGGATACAGGTAGTCGCTCTCGACGATCCAGGCCGTGACCTGCCGCGATCCCACAGCGCCGCTGTAGCGCACGATTAGCCAGCGGTTCGGCACAGGCGGATACGCGGTCGTGCCGTTGACGTTGTCCTGGACGCCGCTGGTCAAGGCTTCAGGCATGCGCCACTTCAGATACACGCCGTTGTAGAAAGCTCCGGCGGGCACCTTGTTTGGCGGCACCGGGCTGGTCGAGTGCAGCGTGAAGTTGGTGTCGTTGTTGCTAATTCCCGGCTGGCCGCTTGCGCACATTTGCATGGCGTTGTACTGCATCTGCGTGCGCACAAAGGTGTTGCCGTTGGTGCGAAAAATATCGTTGACGACCAACGCTTCGACGGTCATCGGGACAATCAGCGGACTCTGGTCGCTCATGTATTTCCTCAAGACTAGGCCGTGATAAAAGACTGCTGCTCCGGCGCGGCCACCATCTGAAGCGCAAAATCGCCGGCTCCGAAGCCGCCCGTGATCGTCAGCGTAAACTGCGGCCCGCCAGCTACTACCGAGGCCGGCTCAAGCAGACCGATCGCGGGCTGTGGCGCGAGCACCGTAAACTCTACGGCGTTGGAAGTGACGCCGCCCGAGCTTACGGTGACAGACGCAGTTGCGGCAGCGGTCAGCAGACTCGCGGGTACGATCGCCGTCAGCTGCTCGGCATCGTCAAAGGTGGTCGCCAGCGCCGAGCCGTTCCACAGCACCTGCGCGTTCGCGGCGAAGTTCACGCCGTCGATCACTAGCCTGAGCTGGTTGCCGCCGGCCAGCGCCACGCTGGGCTGCAGCAAGCCAATCGTTGGCTGTGCGCCAGCGATCGTGAAGCTGACGCTGTTTGAGGTCGTGCCGCCGACGATCACCGTGACTGAAGCGCTGCCGGCGTTGGCGATCAAGCTGGCGGTTACACGCGCCGTCAGCTGCTGATCGTTGACGTAGGTAGTCGGCAATGCGCTACCATTCCATTGCACCACGGCATCGGCGGTAAAGCCCGAGCCGTTGATGGTCAGCGCGAAACCTTCGCCGCCCGCCATCACAACATTGGGTCGGAGCGTGTTGATCACTGGATCGCCGCCGACGATGCTCAGCGTCATGCCATTTGAGGTCGCGCTGTTAGAGAGGATTGTGATCGTCGCCGTGCCGAGCACCGCGACCTGGGCGGCAGGTACGACGGCGGTAGCCTCAGCGAGGCTGATCACGGTTGTCGTCAGCGGCGCGCCGTTCCACTGCACGACGGCATTCGTCGCAAAGCCGGTGCCCGCTACCGTGAGCGTAAAATCGTTCTCGCCCACCTGCACCAGCGTTGGATTGATCGCGTCGATCTCCAATGGCGCGTCGACGATGAAGTTCACCGGCAGCGACGTCGCCCCGCCACTGACCACGGTGACGACGGCCTTGCCCGGACTGGCGGTCAGGCTGGCGGGTACGATCGCCGTGAGCTGCTCGGCGCTCACAAAGGTCGTGCTCAGCGGCGTGCCGTTCCACTGCACCACCGCGCCGGCCACGAACGGCTTGACCCCTACCGCCGACTCAAGCGCCGTCGCCGTGGCCTGCACATCCAGCACACCGCCCGCGTAGCCGCTCGCTGGCGTGCGTAAGGTCGGCTTGATCGGATCTTCGTTGGCCAGCAGCGCGCCGGTGAGCGCGGCAGACGTGACGCAGCGCGGATAAATCCCCAGATCTTCGACGCCGAAGAGCAGCCCCTGATACGGCTCGGCCAGCGTCACCGTGTCGGGTATGCCCTCGAAGATGCACAGTCGCACGTTGGCGGCAGGACAATCGTTGCGGACGATGTTGACGGGCGCGCCGCCGAGCGTGGCCGAGATCACGAGCTGCGGCCAGCCCGAGACCAGCTGCGAGCGGATCAGCATGCCCGTCATGCCGACGGGACTGTCGGACGCGTCGGGCATTGCTGCGGGCGAGCTGCGGCTGAAGAGCGCCTGCCGCTGCCTTGCCACCGCGCTGTGAACCTGCGGCAGCATAGCAGCCTGTAGCGCCACGTCCGCTGAGTTGTGAATCGCGATGCTGAGCGCCCCGGCGTTGAGCGCTTCGATCCAGTCCTGGTCGACATAAAAGAAGCGGATCGACTCGACGGGCAGCATGCGCGGATCCGGCACCAGGTACGAGAACGGCAGCGGGTAGAGCAGGCTGAGGTTGGCCAGCCAGGCCGCGACCGACTCGATCGCCGCGCCGAGATTCGTGCTGACCGCCTGCGACACCGCCGGATCGGCCAGCATGCTGCGGGGATGCAGCGTGCTTTGTCGCCGCGCTCTGCCGGTGCGCTGCCTGCTCCGCGTAGCCGCGACGCTGCCCTGCCGCGCGCTGTCGAGCGCTGCTGTCCATTGCCGACCCAGGCCAGCGCCGATCTGCCGGGTGAAGCCGCGCCGCGCCACATCCCGCGCCAGCAACGTTTGCGGATCTGCCACGTCCGCCAGATGTGGTCGCGCCGCCCGCTGCGCCAGCAGGTTGACCGCGCTGCTAGCCGCCTGCCGATACGCGCTGACGTTCTGCGCGAAGTTCGGGTCGGCCAGCGCCAGCCCGCGCCCGATATTCCAGGCCGCCGCGTAGCTGAGATCAAAGAGACCTTGATCGGCCAGATAAATCATCAGCTCGTCGGCGTTCTGCGCCTGCGCGATCGGCACCGGCGGATTGCCCACGGTCGGCAGGGCTTGCGGCACGGCGGCGGAGAACGGCCCGCGATACCAGGCGAAGCTGTCGTCGCCGGAGCCGCTGACGAATCGGAGCGCAACGTAGCCTTCCACCAGCCGATTTTGTACCGGTTGGGGCAAGTTGGAGTTTGGCGGCATGGGCAGAGCCAGCGCGCCCTGTGCGCTCGGCGTCGTGCTTTCGCTTTGCTCGCTCCCGATCAAGCCCTTGATGATCTCCTCGAAGCCGAGATCGCTCTCGGGCTGCGAGGTAAAGGTCCAGTTGAAGAACGAGACCAGCTGCACATCCATCGGATCGCTGGAGTTGGGCTTGGTGGGGATCGCTTTGCCGTCGGGTCCCATGTAGTCGGCGAAGCCTTCCAGCGAGACGAGATGCGCGTAGTAGCGCAGCGGAGCCGCCGGCGTGATCGTCGCGTTGGTCACCGCCAGACGATTGGACAGCAGCACGCTCAGCAACAGCTCGCCCTCGTCGAGCGTGTTGACGCCCCGGCAATGCACCATGTAGCGCAGATCCGCTGGCGACGGCACGACCGCCTTGAAGGCCGCGCCGGTGATCGTGATCGTTTGGGTTTGTGAGGCCAGCACATCCGCCGCCACCCAGCCGCTGGGCAGCTGCGGCTTGAGCACATTCGGATCGGCGGCCAGCAGCTGGCTGACCGGCATCGCGGTGACGGGATTGTTGGAGTTGGCCGGCAGCTCGATCTCGCCCGCCGCGAAGATCAGCAGCGCCATCCAGGGCGTCGGCTCGGTCGCGCTGGGCTGGCCCTGGCCCGGGATCAGGCTACGCTCCCAGGGCAGCGCCGGGTCGGTCAGCACGATGAAGGGCAATTGTTGGCCGTACACGTCGGAGCCACCGGCAGGCGGATAAAAGCTCTGCACGATCGTCGTGTCGATCGAGAACTCCGGAGCCTGCACGATAAAGGTCTGCGTTGGCATCGTGTACGATGGCGGCGTGCCGGGTGTGCCCGCCAACGTATGCGCCACGCCGATCGTGTAGGTGCCCGCCTCCAGCGCCGGGAAATAGCCATCGAAGAACTGAATGCTGCCGGCTGGTGTCGGAGCAGGCAGACTTGCCAGCGTGAGATTCGGTAATGAAGCAGTCACGTCACTCTCCTGTGGGAACCAGCAGCGGCTCGGCGGCCAGCGCACAGCCGATCTCGTTAGCAAAGTTGGTCATCGGATCGTTGGCGGTGGCCGGCGCATAGCCAAGCGTTTGCAAGGCGGCAAAGATCGCGTTACGGGCGCTGACCGTGCCGCTGGCGGCGATGCCCTTCTGTGTGTCGGCGATCAGGGAAATCGTCTGCTGGCTGTTGGCGGGAAGATCGCCTGAGGGCTGCGCGGAGGAGCTAATCGGCAGCGTTGCGCCCGGTAGATTCAGCGGCGTCGCCTCAAGATTGGCCGCGACGTTGACCGGCCCGGCGGTGCTGCCGATCAGCGGCGGATTGACGTTGACCGTCACGCCCACGATCTGATTCGGCACCAGTTGCTGATCGCTGCTCGGAGTTTGCGCCGGTGGCGCGCCCCACAGCGACGACGGCACGTTGCGCTGGACCTGCACAGCGCTAAAAGCGGCGCTCACGTCCTTGTTGTTGGCGTCGGTGATCGTGACCGCGTGCGTGGCGGAGACGCCGTTCCAGCCCAGCGGCGCGACGTTGAACTTGCTGCCGTTGAAGGTGTAGCTCCCGCCGACCGTGGCGGTGGTGGCCGGGATCGGCGAGGAGGTGCTGAAGCCAAAGGTGCTGCCGCGCACAATCCACGGCGCGGGCGTGGTGGCGTTGGCGGTGGTTGCCAGTGTGTTGCTGTTGCCGCTCGGGCTGGTGGTGTTGGGCGAAAGTCCGGCAGCCGGTGCCAGCGATAACACGTTCGGCGTCGACTCCGTGCCGGTGTTGGGCAGCATCGCCTGTACATCGTTCCAGCCCTGGATCTTCGGGGCCGAAGACTTGGACGAGCCGAAGGGAATCGTGAACTTGATGATATACCAGTCAACGGTGACCGTGCCGCCGGTGGGCGGACCCCAGACCTCAAGATCGCAGCCAAGCTCGATCGAAACCGTGAAGCTCGTGAACAGCAGATCGACCTTGTACGACGCGCCGATCGTAATCCCGATGCCGGCGTCGATCCAGAAGGGCTTCCACTGCACGATCACGTCGGCGTGCGCGTCGAACCAGGCTTTGAGGTTGCCGGATTGATAGGTGGCATTCAGTTCGCCGCCGACCATCAGCACCGAAGGCGTGAGCGCGAAGTACGCGCCGCCGCTGATGGTGATCGACGAGTCCAGCGACCAGTGAAAGCCGACGCGCGGCACTTGCGGATAGTGCGCGGGCGGCGTGAAGCCGGGATTGTAGCCGCCCAGCGTGAGCACGAAATCGCCGGCGTGCGGGTTGTTGCCGAACCAGACGAAGAAGGCGAAGCCGCCGGTCAGCACGCAGGCCCGATCCAGGACGAAGGAGCTTTTCGCCAGCACGGCCTGCACCGAGAAAACGCCCTCGGTCGGCGCGAAGCGCACCAATAGATCGAGCTCGATATAGGCGTAGATCGGCTCGTTGGCTACTCCCGCCGGCTGCGGAAACTGCGCGCGCGACGTGCCGATCAGGCTGATCACCAGCTCCGGCCCGAATTCCACGATCACCAGCGCCTGCGAGTTGACCAGCTCGAAGCTGGTAAAGGTGATGCCCGCCGCAAACCACAGCGATCCTGCCGACGGCGCGACCCACGGCGGCTTGGTGTTCATGATCACGTTCAGCACCGTCAGCGGCTGATCGTTGGGGAAGACGCCTGTGTTCGGCACCATCGAGGTCGGCAGCACCTGCACGAACGGGAAGGCCTGCACCTGGTCGATCGTGGGCAGCAGCAGACTTGAGTTATAGCCGAAGCCCAGCGCCACGCCCGTGACGAAAAACGCGGGCGGCCCGCCGAAGTCGTAGGCCAGCACGCCGAACAGGAACAGCGACGAGAAGCTCTGCTTATTGCCGTAATAGCCAAAGGCCATCAGCGTAAACTCGCCTGTGCCGATCGTGACGCCGCCCTCGAACTCGATATAATCCGCGCCTGGCGGAGCCAGATTGACCAGCGTGCCCGCGATCTCGACCGGCGGCTCGGAGTAGGAAATGCCCAGGCCCTGTAAGCTGAACTTCGGCGCGAAGTCCGCGATCGACGAGCCGATGCCGAGACCGACCAAACTGATCTGCATCGGCCCGAAGGCCAGCGTCGCGTCAAGCTCAAACCAGAGCGTCTGCTGATCCGACTGGTACATCGCCCCGATGCGCTGGATCGTCACCGGCCCGAAGCTGCGTTGCACCGTGAACCAGGTGATGCCGCCGCCCGAGGTGGATGTGTTGACCGGCGCGCCATTGGTTGGCATGCTCGTAGCGACCAGCGCCGTGCTGTTTCCGCCCGCGCCATCGGTTAGGGCTTTGGTGGTGCTGCTTGAGCTGGTGCCGCCCAGGCTCAGGTTGAGCGGCAGCTTTTGCGTGCCGAAGTCCAGCTCGGCCATCAGGATCAGCGTGCCGGTGGTGCTGCTTGTGGGCATGGTCGGGTAGCCGCTGCCAGGCAGCGTCGCGATCACGCCGTTGATCTGCGCGGCGGTCTCCGGTGACGCCACGGTGGAGCCGATGATCACCTGAAGCTGCCCGACCTGGATGTTCTCGATGCTGGCCAGCTCTTTGCCCACCAGCGGCAGATTCGAAAGGCTAAAGCTGGAGTCGATGCCGAGCAGGAAGAAGAATTGCTGCTTGCCCGCGACCGGCAGCGAGACAAAGACCGCCGATCCGTAGTTGGCGGATTGCGCCGAGATCGCGAAGATCGAGTCGGTGATGTTGTAGGTGATGCTGGCCGACTCAAGCGCCAGGTCAAGCTTCGACGGGATGTCCGGCACGGGCAGGCTGAGCGCGCCCAGAATGTCCTGGAAGCTGAGATAATCTGCGTTGAGCGCCTGCCATGAGCCGGTCAGCACCTGCTTGCCGCCGCTCAGGTTCGCCTCGGCCATGAAAAACGAGTCGGCCAGCGTCAGGCCGCCGATCAGCGTATAGGTGCTGGTGGCCGAGTCCACGTTGATCTCGAAGGTGGCGACGATCGGACTGTCCAGAATCGTGATATGGAACGTGCCTTTGGCGCTGCCGTAGAGCGTGTAGTTGTATTTGCTGCCGGCCTCGGTGAAGGTCATCCCAAAATCGTCGAACTCCAGCGCGGCGAAGTTACTGGGAATCTGAATAGTGTTGTCGGAAAGGCCCGCGACCAGCTTGTTGATATCGACGGTGCCCAGATAGTTCGCGGCAATCGTCAAGTCTTTGCTGACCAGATCGTAGCTGATCTCGAAGACGAACTCGCCGGCGAAGATATTCGGGAAGATCGTTGCGGTGGCGCTGAAGGTGACCAGCACGGCCTGCGGCGAGGGGAACGGCAGCAGCACCTGGCAGCCCAGCGTCAGGCCCTCGATCGTGAACTGGCCCATCGGCCATGGCGCGGTCGTGCCGATATTGCCGCTTAGCGCCAGCACATTCATGGTTTTCGTGTCGATCGAAGCGGTGAGACCCGTGAGGCTGACGGCTTCAAACACGCTCTCCATCGCCGGCGGAATATACTGCGTGTAATCCACACCCGCCAGCAGGCCGATAATCTCTGCCGGCGTGATCGGGTTCTTCGTCGGGAGCATGTAGAAGCTCAGGTTCGACGAGCTCTGCGGGATCGACGCCTGAAAGATGCTGAACGGCTGGCTGCTCACGCTCAGCGTCGAGCTGAAGCTGAGCCAGTAGGCGAGGTGGCCGTTCTCGTCGGGCTGGCTGGTCAGCAGCACCTGCGGCACGCTCAGATCGAAGTGCGTGTCGGCGGTGATCGGCGCGTTGATCGTGCCGGTCAAGGCGATCGCCGGTGTGCCCGTCGCCAGGCTGGTGATGCCTGCCGGGTTGATCGTCCCGACCAGCGTTGCCGTGGCGTCCTTGGTCAGGCTGCTGATCAGCGTTTGCAGAATCGCCAGCGGGCCGCCGAGACCGAGCAACGCCGCGAGATTCAGCCCCTGGCTCAGAGTCAGGCTTTGCTGCTGCCAGGTGTAGGAGGTCTGCTTGGCGGTAGTCAGCAGGTAGGACGCGTCGGTGAGCGCCAGCTCCGCGAAGGGGAAGCCAACCAGCAGCGGAAAGGACTTGTTGAAGTTCCAGGCGGCGGGCAGCGTAGCCGTGAGCAGCAGGTCGACCGTGGTGTCTGTTTCGAGCGTAAACACCAGCCCGACGCCGATCGCGCTTTGGCCCAGGAAGGAGGCCGTGCCCGTGAGCGAGAGCGTGGTGCCGGTCGGGTCGGGAATCTTGCCGGTAAACGTCACGGCGAGCGGCCCGGCCAGATCCAGCCCGGTTTGAACAATGGTGTCGAAATTGGGCGCGGGCGTGAGATGCGCCTTTTGCAGCGTCGCGCCGGAAACCTCGATCGCACCGTGCCCGTCCACCTGCTGTTGGAGTACTGCCTGCAAGTCTTGCAAGCTCATAGTGTAAAACTCCTAAATGTCGATCATCAGCGGCAGGTGATCGCTCGTGCTGTGGATTCCGCCGAAGTTTTGCCAGCCCTGGAAGTTGATCGTGTCGACCGGCGGGTTGATGCCGCCAGGCGCTGCGCCCAGTGGTATCGGATTGGTCAGGATTGCCGGGTACGGTAGACCGCCCGTCAGCTCCGCCGTCACCCCGCCAGGA
>JAFAYS010000382.1 GCA_019240175.1 Chloroflexota bacterium
CGTCGCCACACAGCCGCAGCGATCACGGCTAGCAGCCCGAGCAACGTCCAGGGCGTAAGCCGGAAGGCCACCGCGACCGGGTAGAAGAACGGTCCTGGATCGGCGACCGCGCGGCCAAGAAAGAAGTTGCCCCAGGCGTGCGGCACCGCACCGTCGTAGCGCGCCTGGCCATACATGCTGTAGACCGCGTTGCCGAGATCGACCCAGGCTGCCGGCCAGAGCGCGAACCAGACCGCCAGTACAACCACGCCCCAGGCTAGCAGCGGCAGGATCGGCAGCCGGCGCGACCAATGGGCAGATCGCCAGCCGGTCACAATCGCGGTCAAGCCCAGCATCGGCGCGAGCAGAATCGATGGCGACTTGGTGAGCAGCGCCAGACCACCAAAGAGCGCTGAGACCAGCAGCAGCGGCCAGCGGATCGAGCCAGGATTGGCGACAATGCCCGCGTCGACGCGGAAGGCCACAAAGGCCGAGAGCAGACTGATCAGCATAAATGATGTGACCAGCGCATCCGTGTGCAGCAGCTGCGAGTGCGCGATCAAGAACGGATCGAGCGCCCAGAGCAGCGCCGCCAGCAGCGCCACGCGGCCACCGAAGAGCCGGCGCAGCAGCAGATAGCCGCCCGCCACACACAGCGCCGTAACGACCGCCACCGGCAGCCGCAAAAAGATCCGCTGCACCTCGGGACTGTCCAGGCTGACCCAGCCCAGGCCACCCAGCCAGCGCTGAAGCGTCAGCCCAATCGAGCCGAGCCACATCGTCGTCACGCCGGGATGGCCGATCAGATTGGTAGCGGCATAATCGCCGGTTTGAAACGCCGTCAGAAATTTTTGCGCGCGGCCAAACCAGTGATAAATCTCGTCGACGGTGACAAAGGTTCCCTGGGCCACGCCGCGCGGCAGCAGCGCCAGCACAAACAAGCCCAGTGCGATCGCCGCCTGACGCAGCGTTTGGGAGATCGCGCCCAGACGCGCCGGCTTGCCAGCCACCGCTACATGATTAGATGACGCCAAAACTCAAGACCTCGTATTGATATTGCTCCGGCAGCGATCAGCTGTTAATCGCCGCCGACTTTGTAAGCGCCCTCAAGATACCACGAAAGCCCCCAACGCGCAGCCGAATCGCCGCGACGCTCAGAACGCAGGATAGTTAATTCGGGGTCGCGCGTTTAGTTAGTCTGCGGCTCGTTGGATCTCAAATGTTGCCCAAAAGCGATCCAGCCGGTCCCTTCAAAGATACGGTGAAAGCCCACGCGCTCATAAAACTGGATCGCGCCGACGTTTGAGCTGCCGACGCCGAGATGTACGCCTGGAACTGCCAGGCTGCGCAGGTGATCGAGGAACGTTTGCATGAGCCGGCGGCCCCAGCCCTGGCCCTGAGCGATCGGCAGCAGATCGATGTGCAGGTGCGCGGGATACGCCGACAGCCTGGCTTCAGGATGATACCCGGCATGGATCAGACGGATGATCTGGGCATCGGGTGAGGCGTCATCGGCAGCAGGCACAGGGTAGCGCTGGCGCAACGGCGGAAACCAGGCTCGCTCACAGCTGGCGCTGAAGGCCGCCGAGTCGCGCGCTCCCAAAATATAGCCGCACGGCGTGCCGTCCTGAGTGAGCACAAAGCAGAGATCCGGATCGAGCAGCAGATAAGGACCGGCGTAATAATGAGCAAGCAGATCCGGATCTTTGTAAAGGTCAGTAGCATCCGCGCCACTGGCACCGGTGCGCAGACAAATGCGGTACAGATCGGGAAGATCGCTCAGATGGTAGGGGCGGATTTGAAACGTCATAGGATAGCCTTTGAACTAAGGGAAAGGGTAGTCGATCAGATATCATGGACAGAGCTATCGCTTTGAGCCACTTGTGCCACGGCATGGGATAAAAGCTTGGACTATGGTCTACCATTCGTCAAAAGGAAATAGAAGGTCGTATTGTCGTGGAAGAACATGCAGCTATCGCCACTACCTCCACTGAAGTAGGCAAGCTCAGGATGATCAGCCTCATCGTCAGCTTCGCTGATTGCCTCCAGGAAGTCGGTCTGAATATCGTAAAATTGCCAGAGATGCTCAACCCAGTTCGGCATACCGATCCAAGGCGACGGATCGATCGTCGGCTTCCAGGTATCTGGCCCAAAAAGATCGTCGAGTAGCGCAACAATCAGACTACGA
>JAFAYS010000512.1 GCA_019240175.1 Chloroflexota bacterium
TGGATCGCGGCGCGTGTCGCGTTCGCGCCGGATAGCCCGTTGATCCGCCATCGGATCATCCAGCTCTTCGAGGATGGACAGCGATCGCCACCACTGCTTGCGCGCTTCATCAAGCTCGACGATCGGATTGTGGCGGCGCTGCTCAACCAGGCAACGATCGATCCGCTGCTCGAATCGATGGTGCGGCTGAGCTGGCCACACCGCGCGCTGTCAAGCATTGTGCTGCCGATCGATCTGCGCGATCGCATGCGCCAGGCGATGATTGAGCATACCGACGGCTTGATCCTGGCGCTGCAGGGCAGCTACGGCAGCGGACGTCGCGCGATCGCCGAGGCGCTCTGCACTGAGGCTGGCGTACCGCTGCTGCTCGTCAATCTGGAGCGCATGATCGGTGCGGATCTCGATCCCGAGGAGTCGACGCAGCGTGTGCTGCGCGAGGCGCTGCTCAACGGCGCGGCGATCCTCTGGCTGGGCGGCAACCGCACGCTGCAAGAAGAAAGCCTGAGCGCCTGGCAGACCGCGCTGCTCGCGGCGATGGACACGTATCCAGGCTGCTCGTTCCTGCCACTCGATCAAAGCTGGGAGTCGCGCGGCGCGCTTCAGCGCAACTGGTTCCAACGCATCGAGCTACCGCCGCTGACCTATGGCGAGCGCGAGCAGATCTGGCGCTCACGGCTCAACGGCGACAGCCCCGAAGAAAGCACGCTGCTGGGCCTAGCCAGCACCTTCCGCCTGACCGGCGGCCAGATTCGCGACGCCGTCACGATGGCGCGTTCATTGGCACGCTGGCACGGCGGCGAGATCACCCGCGACGATTTTTACATTGCCTGTCGCGCGCAGTCGAGCGGACGCCTGGACAGCATGGCCCATAAGATCAAAACCACCTACGACTGGGACGATATCGTGCTGCCGCCGGATCAGCTTAGCCAGCTGAAGGAAATCTGCTCCCAGGTGCGCCACCGCCACACCGTGCTTGAGCGCTGGGGCTTTGATAAGCACCTGGCGATGGGCAAGGGCGTCAACACGCTCTTCGCGGGCTCGTCGGGCACCGGCAAAACCATGTCCGCCGAGATCATCGCCTCCGACCTGGGATTGGAGCTGTACAAGATCGATCTTTCGACCGTCGTCAGCAAATACATCGGCGAGACCGAGAAAAATCTGGATCGCATCTTTACCGCCGCGCGCGAGGCCAACGCAATCCTCTTCTTCGACGAGGCCGACGCGCTCTTCGGCAAGCGCTCCGAGGTCAAAGACGCTCACGACCGCTACGCCAACATCGAGGTCGGCTACCTGCTGCAAAAGATGGAAGAGTACGACGGCGTGGTTATTCTGGCAACCAACCTGCGCAAAAACATGGACGACGCGTTTGTGCGCCGTCTGCATGTCGCGATCGATTTTCCCTTCCCGGAAGAGCCCGATCGCCTCAGGATCTGGCAGAAGGCCTTCCCGCCCGAAGCACCGATTGCACCCGAGGTCGATCTGGCATTTATCGCCAAGCAGTTCAAGCTGGCAGGCGGCAATATTCGTAACATCGCGCTGCTCTCGGCCTTTCTCGCCGCCGAGTCAACGGGCCAGATCGAGATGATTCATATCGTCAAATCGATCAAGCGCGAGTACCAGAAGATGGGCAAGCTGGTGACCGAGACCGACTTCGGGCGCTACATGGCGCTGATCCGCGGCTGAAGCAACACAGGCGGTACGTTCAAGGATAGCTGATGTCAACGCACGACACGCATAAACCGGCAGCCAAAGCGACGACCATATCGTCGCCGGTTCAGCGTGCTCCTGAACAAGCCGCCGCTCAGCCCGAAGCCGAACGTACCGAGCAAACTGCCGCGCCACAGCTGGCAAGCCGCCTCACGGGACAGCAGCAGGCGCGCATGATGCAGCGCATGCAGCGCACCGTCGGCAACGCGCAGGTGCAGCGCATGTTAAGCGCCGCGCCCGCCCAGCGCCGCCCGATCAGCCCACCAGCCCCTGCAATTGATAGCGCAACCACCGCAGCCCAGCGCACGACTGAGTCGGCTGTCAAGGTGCAGCGTGCTCCACAGCCTCAGCCGATTGCCTCCGCGCCAGTGCAGCGCACAACTGCGCCAATCAGGCGCGAGTGGAGTTTGGGCGGCCTGGGTCGGGGCATCGCCAACTTTGGTCGGGGCGTCGTCAATGCCGGCAAGAAGGTCGTTAATGCAGCTGGCAACGCTGTGCAGCAGGGCGCGAAATGGGCCTTTGAAAAAGCGCTCCAGGCTGCCGGCGTCGATCCCAAGCGCGTGATGGGCTTGATCAATCGTGCGGGCGGTGCGGTCGGCTCGATCATCAGCAATCCGGGCCGCTTCGCCAGTACGCTGGTCAACGCGGTCAAACAAGGCTTCGGTAAATTCCAGGGCAATATCAGCAGCCATCTTCAAGCGGGCTTCTCAGGCTGGCTCTTCGGCACAATGTCGGGATCCGGCGTTTCTATGCCCAAAGATCTGAGCGCGCCGTCGGTTTTGTCGCTGGTTTTGCAGGTGCTCAACGTCACACCGGCGGCGCTCAAACAGCGCGTTGGCAAACAGATCGGCGAGAAAAACGTCGATCGCATGGAGCAGGCCTGGAACGTGATCGGCACCGCGATGCGCAGCGGCCCCGGCGGGCTGTGGACCATGCTCAAGGAATATCTGGGTGACCTTCAAACACTGGTCATCGGCGACATCAAGGAATGGGTGATCAGCTCGGTCGTCAAGTCGGCGGTGCTCAAGATTGTCAGTATGTTCAACCCAGCCTCGGGCATCGTGGCCGCCATCAAGCTGATCTACGATGTCGTGAGCTTCTTGATCGAACGCGCCAGCCAGATCGGCGCGCTCTTCCAGGCCGTCGGCGACTCGGCCAGCGCGCTGGCGCAGGGCAACGTGCAGCAGGCTGCCGCCAAGATCGAGCAGGTGCTGGCTCGTATGATCCCGGTGGCGATCGGCTTCCTGGCTAGCCTGGCTGGAATCAAGGGTGTCGCGCAGAAGGTCAAGGAGATCATCGGCAAGGTGCGCAGCCGCGTCGACTCGGCGATCGACACGATGATCACCAAAGTTGTGAGCAAGTTCAAGGGCGTTATGCCGAAAGCCGGCGGCCAGCCAGGATCGCCGCAGACGACGTCGCGCACAAACCCGGCAGATGATCAGCGCAAAGTACATCAGGGTGTGATGGCCGGCGTGAGTGCCGTGAATAAGCTACAGGGCAAGACCGTGGGCGAGGCCATGCTCAAGCCGGTCTTGGGTGCGCTGCGCATACGCTACGGCCTGGGTGTGCTTGAGCCGGTGGTCAAAGATCAGCGCTGGGCCGTGCATGGCGAGATTCGCCGCGAAACGGTTGTAACCCAGGTACCGGT
>JAFAYS010000482.1 GCA_019240175.1 Chloroflexota bacterium
TCGTAGTCGGTGCGCACGGTTTCGTAGCGGGCCCAGACCGCCTGCTTGGTGGTCGTGATGCGGCCACTCTCGACCAGCGCGCCGACCTCGTCGTTGAGCAAGGCCTCCGCAGTCATTAGCTGCTGCTGAGCCGCCTGTGGATTGTCAGCCGCACGAGCAGCCGCGACCGCAGTAGTGACTTTAGCCAGCGCCGTATCGATCGTTTGCTGATCGCTGCGCCGGTTCTGGTAGATACCGACCGTGATCAGCAGCGCGACCACACCGACGATCAGAATAATGTTGAGCCAGGGCAACGGTGGTCGCTGCCGGCGATACGACAAGCCTTTGAGCCGCAATCCCTGCGCCGGCTTCGGCTCCACAGGGCGCGTGGTGCGGCGCGGCACATTGGCCAGGCCACCCATGAACGTCGCAAACAGCGCATGGACCGGCATCAACATGCGATCGCCCATGGTTGGCGGCGGCACGGAAGCTTTGCGCGGCAGCGCCGCGAAGTCGACAGGCATGCCGGTGTTATCGGAAAGATCGATCTGGCGATTACGGCGCGGCACGGCTGGTGGCCGAACCGTTCCGCCATAGTCGCCCTCGCCCAAAAACGCACTCGGCGGCAGCGGCAGCACATCCGCGACCGGCAGCATCTCCATCAGCGTCAGCGGAGCAGCGGCTTGGCCATTCGATCCTGGAGCCGAGGCGGGAACAGAAGCCGCAACGGCCTGCTCCTGAAGCACAGGCGCGGTCTCGCCGGACGCAGGCGCTGAACCATTCGTGCGCGCTTTTGCGCCGCGCGCGCCACGTCCCAGCCAGCCACCAACACGACCGGTCGTCGCTGCCGGCGCGGGCTCGGGTAGCGTCGTCGGCTGCGGCGGCTGATCATGGATCTCGGGAGCAGCGCCCGGCACAGCCTCGATCACAATCGCGTGCGCCTCCGGAAAATTGGCGGCGCGGCACAGGCCATACAGATCTTCGGCAACCGTCGCGGCATCCGAGTAACCGACCAATTGCTCAGCCTGTTGCTTGCCGAGCAGCCGCGCGATATTGGACGAGCAGAGCACCAACGTATCGCCGGGCTGCATTACCGAGCGGAAGAATTCGGGCTCGGAGCCCAGGCTGGTGCCCAGCGAGCCCTGACGATGCGTGGCTGTAACATCCAGGCCGTTGGTCCACGAGGGCGGCACAGGCAGCGCACGCAGCTTGCCGGTGTGAGCGATAAAAGCCTGCGATGGCGGAACCTGAGTCACAAACACATCGGTGCCATGAATAACCACGCAGGTCACGCCGACTTGCGCGCGCTTGTGCGGCGGCGCGCTAAAATTATGCTGATATAGGGCGGCGTTAGCGGCCTTGAGCGCATGGCGCAGCGACGACGTGATGCTCATCGAGCCGTCGGCGTAGAAGGTTTCGCGGATCTTCTGAGCGACCAGCGCACAGGCCTGGCGTCCGCGCGCCACATCGCCCTCAGCCTCGACGACCAGCACGAGCTGGCCTTTGCGCGCCTCGGGCGAAAACGGCGAGCGCGGCGCGCTCACGACGATCATGTCGCTATGCGTCTGGCGAATGCCGCTGACGAGACCCCATTGGCTAATTGTTGTATGAAATTTGGACATCGTGTGTCTGCGCTACATTGCGTAAAGGTGAGCAAAGCACCCACAAGCCGCGCTCATCTAGTGCGGTATCCATCGATTATAGCAACCTGACGCTCACACGTCCAACTGCCAGCCACGCAGCGCGTCAAGCCAGTGGTGGTTTGTCAGATCGAAGTGGACGGGAGTCACGGAAATGTAACCATTGGCGACCGCCGCAGTATCGGTGCCTTCGGTGAGATCGCCCTCGGGCTCGCCGCCACCCAGCCAGTAGTAGGGCCGTCCTCGCGGATCATGTCGCACAATCAGCTCATCGCGATACGTTCGTCGCCCGAGATGCGTTACGACCACGCCGCGAATCTCAGAGCGCGGTACGTTCACGTTAAGCACCACCTGAGGCGTCAGCTTGTGCTCGACCGCGATCTTAGCCAGCCGGGCTGCGAACGCCGCTGCCGGTTTGAAATCGGCATCCTTGCGCCCATCCAGCGAGACGGCGATCGCGGGCACGCCCATGGTTGTACCTTCACGTGCGGCGGCAACTGTGCCGGAGTAGCTCACATCGTTGCCCAGGTTCACACCAATATTGATCCCAGAGACCACCAGATCCGGCTTGCGCTCCAGCACGCCGAGCAGCGCTAGCGCCACACAATCGCCGGGCGTGCCGCTGCACACAAAACCTTCGCGGCCATCGGCCATGGTTACCGGATCGACACGCAGCGGATCGAAGAGTGTGCGCGCCGACGAAGCTGCGCTCCAGTTGCGCTCGGGCGCGACAACCACAGTCTCGGCAACCGTATCGAGCGCCTGGCGCAGCGCGAGCAAACCTGGACTCTGGATACCATCATCGTTTGTTACAAGAATATACATGTAGCTCCTCGTATATCTCACAGGATACCGTTATCCCGGCAGCAAAGCAACAACCACAGGCCGCACCTGTGGTTGCGCGCTGATCACGGGGAGTTGACGCTAATCGTCGCAGCCTCGATCGACTACACCATCATCGTCATCGTCGCGCGGACACGGCGTAGCGGTTGGTGCTTTGGTCGGAGCTGTGGTGGGCACTGCGGTTGGTACTGCCGTGGGCAACAGTGGCAATGGTGGCAGCGGCAATGGCGGTAGCGCAGTTGGCAGCAGCGGCGGCAGCGTTGGCAGCGGCAGCAGCGGCGGCTGTGTCGGGGCCTGGGTTGGCTGCGGCACTTGAGTTGGCGCTTCGGTTGGCACAGGCGGCTGCGTCGGCGCTCGGGTCGGAGCCGGGCGATCGGTGGGCCTGGGCGTAGGCACAGTCGTCGGCTTTGGCGCAGGCTTATCGGTTGGCCTGGGCACAGCCGTTGGATCGGGCGGACGTGGCGTTGGCGGCTGCGTCGGCGGCACAGCAGTCGGCTGAGCTTTGGGCGGCGCAGGCTTATTGTCGCCGGGCCGTGGCCGCTCAGTTGGCTGCGGCGTTGCGGGAGCACGGCTTGGCTCTGCCGGCGGCGAGGTTGGCGCGGCAACCGCCGGCTCGGGTTCAGGCCTGGCAGTCGGCACGCTCGTTGGGCGCGCGGGCGCGGGCACAGCAGAAGGCGAGGCAGCGCGCGCTGTCGGCGTTGGTCGGAGGCGTGTCGGCGTGGCACTGGGACGTCGCGCGGGAGCAGTCGGCGTGACAGCCGCACTCCGCGCAGAAGCATGCGGCGCAGCAGTCGGCGTTTTCACCACGCCTTCGACCTGAAGCACCGGCGTCGCGACCGGCTCACCGAAGAAATCAAGGGTGCGCTCAAAGAAGCCGGGCTCAGTTGGGATCTGCTGCTGATACTTCTGCGGCAGCTTACTGATCACCTCGGGCGGCATGGTGGGTCGAGCCGTCGGCCTGATCCAGACCAGCTCACCCTTGGGCGTGATCCGAACAGTTGAGTCGCTGGCGATCGTCCAGCCGACAGTGCCGCAGATGCCCAGACACGCAGCGGCGATCAATGATTGCAGGCGGGACGTAGGAGTGATCTGACGCCAGGCATCAAGAAATCGGGCCATCTTCGTCCTTCGGGTACAACCCAAAAAAACATAGACGCGGCCCGGAGTAGGATGCATGGCAGGCGGGCTGCTCTATCGCCAATCTTTAAGCATTGTAGAAGAAGCGTTTAACAGTGTCAAAGCTTCGTCAATCACATACGTGGCGAAACCTCAAGCTAGATGCACATTATTTGCACTTCTTAAGCGGACCCTGATCGCCGGGACAATCCGTCGGCTTGGGCTCTTTGGTTGGCTTGGGCTCCTTCGTCGGCTCGGGCACTGCCGTTGGCTGTGGTACCGGCGTTGGTACTGCTGTCGGCTCAGGCACCGGCGTTGGCACGGACGTTGGCTCGGGCACTGGTGTTGGCACGGACGTTGGCTCGGGCACCGGTGTTGGCACGGACGTTGGCTCAGGCACTGGTGTTGGTACTGCCGTTGGCTCGGGCACTGGTGTTGGCACAGCGGTC
>JAFAYS010000538.1 GCA_019240175.1 Chloroflexota bacterium
CAATCCGTTCTTCACCACCGACACTGCGGCGGCGCTGCGCGCGGCGGAGCTGAACGCCGATGTGATCCTGATGGCCAAGAACCGCGTCGATGGCGTGTACGATGCCGATCCTCGGGTGGAACGAACGGCCAAGAAATTCGATCGCATCACATATCTTGAGGCGATCAACCGTGGCTTGCAGGTGATGGACAGCACGGCGCTGACCTTTTGCATGGACAATAACCTGCCGATCGTCGTGTTCGATCTCTTCGAGCCGGGGAGTGTTGCGCGGATCATCGCGGGTGAGCACGTGGGAACACTGGTCACCAAAGAATAGCGCTGGCTGCGCATCGACCTATTGAGCTTCACACCACAAAGGAGTTAGGTGATGGTCAAAGATACCCTCAACCAGGCCGAAACGAAAATGAAAAAGGCCGTCGAGGCGCTGCGGCACCACCTTAATAGTATCCGCACGGGCCGCGCCTCGCCGGCGCTGGTCGAGCATCTGCATGTCGAGTACTACGGCTCCGAGATGCCGCTGAATCAGCTGGCGAATATCTCGGCACCCGAGGCCCGCATGCTGGTGATCCAGCCCTGGGACAAAGGCGCGATGAAGGCGATCGAGAAAGCGATTCAAAACTCCGACCTCGGCCTGAATCCCAACAACGACGGCCAGGTGATCCGCCTATCGATCCCGCAGCTGACCGAGCAACGCCGCAAAGATCTGGTCAAGCTGGTCAAAAAAGAGGTCGAGGAGCAGAAAGTCTCGCTGCGCAACGTTCGCCGCGATGGCCAGACCGATCTCAAGAAGCTTGAAAGCGATAAGCAGATCAGCGAAGATGAGCTGAAGCGCGCGCAGGAGAAGCTGGAGCAACTGACGGCGCAGTACACCAAAGAGCTGGATCAGGTTGGCCAGACCAAAGAACAAGAAGTGTTGGAAGTCTAGAACCGCGTGGCTCGTAGGTTGCTGTGGATCGTCTGAGTGACGGTGCCCGCCTACGAGCTACTGGTAGCGGAGCGAAGCATGAGCGCAGTCCCGCGACATATCGCAATGATCATGGATGGCAATGGCCGCTGGGCAAAGCAGCGCGGGCTTCCCCGTGCCGCAGGGCACCGGGCCGGCGTCGAGAATATCCGCCGCGTTGTGCGCGAGTGTAAAGAACAGGGTGTCGAGTATCTGACGATATACGCATTCAGCACCGAAAACTGGAACCGGCCCGGTCCAGAGGTGCGCGCCCTGATGATGCTGTTCGGCGAGTTTATCGATCGTGAGATGCGCGAGCTGCATCAAGAGGGCGTTCAGATCCGACATCTGGGCAAGATCGAGAACCTGTCGCCGGCGCTCCAAAAGAAAGTGCGCTATGCGCTCGATCTCACGCAGCACAACACCACGATGACGCTGGCCGTGGCGCTGGACTACGGTGGCCGCGACGAGATCGTGCGTGCGGTGCGCGAGATGGTCGCTCAGGGCTACGCGCCCGAGGCGATCACCGAGGAGTCGATCAGCGAGCATCTGTACACCGGAGGCCTGCCCGACCCGGACCTGATCATTCGCACCGCCGGCGAGTTCCGGCTGAGCAACTTTTTGATCTGGCAAGCCGCATACGCCGAGTTTTATAGTTCGCCGGTCTTCTGGCCTGATTTTGGCATTGAAGAGCTGCGGCAAGCGATTGCAGCCTATGGACAGCGCGAACGCCGTTTCGGAGCGCTCCCGGAAACCGCTCGATAGCAACCTGCTCCAACGTATTCTCAGCTCGATCGTGCTGCTGCCGATCATTGCGCTGATCGTTTGGTGGGGCGAGCCGCTCGTCAGCGCCACTGTTATTTTGATAGCAGTGATCGCGCTGCACGAGCTGTTCGGCCTGTTTCGCGGCGGCGGCTACCAGCCCCGTCGCAGCGCGGGCTATCTCAGCGTTTCGCTGTTTATCATCGCTGCGGCGCTGCGGGCGCGCGTAGGTCTAGACTGGACCGGCCTGGCGCTGGTGACGTCGATCATTGCGTCGCTGAGCGTGGAGCTACCGCGCCGCAATCGCCAGCACGAGCTGCTGCACTGGTCGCTAACGCTGTCGGGCGCGACCTATATCGGCTGGACGCTAGCGCATTTTGTGCTGCTGCGCGCGATCGAAACGCCGCTCAATCCAGGCGGCTGGCTCAGCTTTCTGCGGCTTGAGCCGGGCGCGGCCTGGATTGTGTTTGTGCTGGCGATCACCTTTCTGAGCGATACCGGCGCGTATTTCACGGGCCGTTTGCTGGGCCAGCATCGCATGGCCCCCTACATCTCGCCCAAGAAAAGCTGGGAAGGCGCGATCGGCGGGCTGGTCTTTGCCACGCTGACCGGCGTGCTGCTGGTGTATCTGCTGGGCCTGCCGATCCCGCTTTGGCTGGGCGCGCTGCTGGGCTGTATCGGCAGCATTGCCGGGCAAGCCGGCGATCTCGCAGAGTCGCTGATCAAACGCCAGGTCGATATCAAAGACTCGGGAAATATTATTCCAGGTCACGGCGGCATTCTGGATCGCATTGATAGCCTGTTGTTTACCGCGCCGGTCCTGTACTACATGATCACGATCTTCCTCACGATCATCTAGCTGCGTGCCGGCGTCGCGTGGGCATCCCCATCATCCGCGTGTCGCCGCACCGATCGTTCAATATCGCGCGCCATCCCTCCTGGTCTATGTTGCCGCACGTCTGTAGATCGACAAAAGCATCGCCAGCAGCATTTATTCTGATCAAGGGCCTTCTGGATCAAAACCATTGACACCACTCGGGCGATATGCTAAGGTAAAGTCACCCGCCACCCGTGCATCCGGCGAGTCCACAGCTCAAACCTCGATCCTGAGGCAACTATTTTCACGGATGATCTGTATCCTGCGCTTGAACCACGACCGATAGCGCGAGAGACGCCAAGGTTGTGTAAAGTCTTTCTCTCCTCGATCTGAACACGATTCGCGAACGCTGCTATGGAAATCATCGATCTAGGCCTTGGCTATCCCGCAGAAACGCTGCTTCCCTTGGAAGAGCTCCGACAAGCCGCGCTCCATCGATTGGCGCTGCCTGACAGATCGCTGCTGCAGTACGCGCCTGAGGCGGGCAACGCCTCGTTTCGCCAGACGCTGGCCGATTTCCTCACGCGCGTCTATGGCGTGCCGGTATCAATGGAGAATCTGCTGGTCGCGGCGGGCGCGTCACATGCTCTGGATCTGATCCTTTGCCAGCTTTCGCAGCCGGGCGATACGATTTTTGTCGAAGATCCGACCTATTTTTGTGCTCTGGATATGCTGCGGGATCGCCGGCTGCGGATTGTGCCGATCGCGACTGACCACGACGGCCTCAACATCGATGCGCTGGAGCGGCAGCTTCAGGTCGAGCGGCCTAAATTTCTATACACGATCCCAGTCTTTCAAAATCCCACGGGCACGATCCTACCGACCGAACGGCGGCAGCGGCTGGTCGAGATGGCGCAGCGCTATAACTTCCTGATCATCGCCGATGAGGTGTACCAGCTGCTGGGCGAGCGCGCAACCATTCCGCCGCCGCTGGCCACCTTCGACGAGCAGCGTGTGCTCTCGCTGGGCTCGTTCTCTAAAATTCTCGGGCCTGGCATTCGCGTCGGCTGGGTCCAGTGCACGCCCGAGCTCATCGCCAACTTTCGCACCAACGGCCTGTTGCTCAGCGGCGGCGGCATGAATCCGTTTACCGCCGCGATCGTCGAGAGCGCGCTTGAGCTGGGGCTGCAGGATGCGTATCTGCCGCGACTACGCCAGCACTACGCCCTCCGGCGCGAGCTGATGACTCAGGCGCTCGTTGAGGTATTGCCGTCGGGCGCAACATTCTTAGCTCCTTCAGGAGGATTTTTCGTCTGGGTTGAGCTGCCTGCGGGTATCGATGCGACTGAGCTAAGCAAGGCAGCGCTAACGCTCGGCCTCGGCTTTCGGCCCGGCGCGCTCTTCTCGGGCACCGGCAATTTTACCAACTGTCTCAGGCTCTGCTTCGCCTTCTACGATCACACAGCACTGCGGCTGGGCTGCGAACGGCTCGGCACGCTGCTACACCGCTACCTGTAGCACCTTTTGCCCGCTTCTGCTTGACCACGCGCACCATTAGCCTTGCGCGTCCTGCGCTGTACGCGTTAAACGCCGCTTATCACTTCCTCTGTTTCCTTGAAAGGATCGCCACTATGGAGACCACCAAGATCAACTCGTGGAATGAATGGGATACGCTCAAACATGTGATTGTCGGTCGGGCCGATGGCACGATGGTGCAAGCGCCTGAGCCGGGAGTCGTGCGCGACTGGCCGGAAGACGGCTTTCCAAAAGGAACATACGGGCCGCTGCCGGAAGAGATGGTGCACATTGCCAACGAGCAGCTCGATAATCTGGTGCGCATTCTGGAAGGACGCGGCATTCGCGTCGATCGGCCTGAGGTGCTGGATTTTAGCCAATCGGTCTCGACGCCGGACTGGACGCATGAGAGTATGTTTGGCTGTATGCCGCCGCGCGACGTGCTGATCACGCTCGGCAATGAGGTCCTCGAAGCGACGATGAGCTACCGCAGCCGCTGGTTCGAGTATCTGTGTTACCGTCCGCTGCTTCAGCGCTACTTCCACGAAGATCCCGATATGCGCTGGGAGGCTGCACCCAAGCCGCGCCTCACCGAGGCTTCCTACCGGCCCGGCTTCTGGGATGAGTTCGAGCATATGACATACGAGCAGCGGCTGGAACGCGGCAAGCGCTTCGATCTGTTGCTGACCGAGGAGGAGCCGCTCTTCGACGCCGCCGATATTATGCGCTTCGGCAAAGATCTGTTTGTGCAGCCGTCGATGGTGACGAATCGCAGTGGTATCAAGTGGCTGCGCAAGCACCTGCCGAACCACCGCGTCCATGAGTTCATCTTCGAGGACGATTATCCGCTGCACATCGACGCGACGTGGATACCGCTGCGGCCAGGGCTGGTGCTGCACTGCGGTAAGCGCAAGGCCGATCCCGAGCTGGTCAAGTTCTTCCATCTCAACGATTGGGAGATCGTCGAGGCCGTGACGCCGCGCCGCACCAATGGTCCATTGCCGCCGCTGTGTTTTTGCAGCGAGTGGCTGGCGATCAATCTGCTGAGCATCGACGAGAAGACGATCTGCCTGGAAGCCAGCGAAGAAGCGCAGGCCGAGCAGCTAAGCGGACTGGGCTTTGAGATCATTCCCGTGCCGTTCTGGGACGTGGCTCCATTCGGCGGCGGTCTGCACTGCGCGACGGTGGATCTGTACCGCGAGGGCACCATGCAGGACTACTTCCCCCGGCGCTACGGTCGCTTCTAAAGTTAGATTTGAAACCAGGACTCCGTCGAAGATCAAAATGATGTTGACGGAGTCCTACGTTCACCGATCTAGCTTCTTGTTCTATGGATAGTTGATAAGAGTATGAAAGAGTGGTTCTAGAATATACGAATCGGAATCACATTGCTGGACGCTTACGTACAGGATAGTTTGTTCCTCTTTGCAAAATTTGAGATGTTCAGTTAGAGTAAGTTTATGCGCCCATATCAACTATTACAGTCACAAGTCTGTACATCAGCAGAAGATTTTCTGGAAAAACTTTCTCCATTGGGAACGTTTTTCCGAGATGCGGATGTTGACGCTCCTTGGTTCTTTCGTGGTCAGGGAAGACCTTATGACTTAATTCCCTCAGCCTTGAGGAAGAACCCTTCAACAGGAAAGTACCCTATCGAAGAACTTATTGGATTCCCTTTTGATTCATATGACCATCGTATTGCAGCTCAAATGAGGCTGCTGCATGATTTCTTCCGTATCTCCGATCAACATGGTCTTGTGCTTCCTGAAGATACGCAGAGTGTGCGCAGCTTATTTGAAATATACGAAAATGATAGAGCCACAGAATTTGGTGGTGAGTGGCTCGATAATAACCGCGAACTTTTATCACCACTGGCATTAGCCCAACATTATGGCTTACCCACATTTCTGCTTGACTGGAGCTATAACGCTTTCACGGCAGCTTACTTTGCGGCACAAGATGCTATTACAATTGCAAAGAAACGCGATGCAGAGCAAAAAATTCGGCAAACGGCAATAGAAAAATATATCTCTGTTTTGAAGCAAAGCGTAGATAAATCTATTCTGGATGATGCGTTAGCTCAGCTGAACACAACAAGTGTGGCAGATGAGTTGGTGGTGTGGGCATTATATTATCCTCCACTTGGGACCATTGACGCTATAGGAAGCAACGAAGCTTTTCTCATAGCGACTGCTCCATCTGCCACCAATCCGAATCTACACGCACAGCAAGGCGTTTTTACCTGGCCCAATCCCACATATTGCTTAAAAACAGATAATGACCTGTTGCCGTTC
>JAFAYS010000546.1 GCA_019240175.1 Chloroflexota bacterium
GCGTAGTCGGCGTACTGGATCGGCAGGGGCGGGAGCGTCACTTCGTCGGCAGGCGCGCCGGATACCAAGGCCTGATAGGAGGCGGCCAGCTCCTGCACCAGAATGCCCATTGACCAGCCGTCGCTGACGATGTGATGCATGGTGAGCAACAGCAGGTATTCGTCCGCGTCGGTTTGCAGCAGCGTGGCGCGAATCAGCAGTCCGGTGGTCAGATCGAAGGGCCGCTGCGCCTCCTCGGCAGTCAGCCGCTGCGCCTCGCTCTGCCGTTCGGCCTCGGCAACCTGGCGCAGATCCACGGTCGCCAGCGGGATCTCAACCTCCGGCGCAATCACCTGCACGGCACGTCCGTCCGCCATCGTGGCGAAGGTCGTGCGCAAGATCTCGTGACGTCGCACAACGCCGGCTAGCGCACGCTCAAGCATGGGCGCGTCGAGCCGTCCCCTCAGCTGCACCGCAGTCGGGATGTTGTAAAACGGATTGTTGGGCATCAGCTGGTCGAGGAACCACAGGCGCTGCTGAGCAAACGACAGCGGCAGATTGCCGGTGCGTGGTGCCGGCAGCAGTGGCGGCAGAATCACGCCCTGCGCACTCTGCCGCGCGGTGTCGATCCGCCGCGCCAGCTCCGCGACCGTGGGTGCGTCGAAGACGCTGCGCAGCGGCAGCTCGACCTGCAGCGCGTCGCGCACGCGTGACACCACCTGCGTCACCAGCAGCGAGTGGCCGCCCAGCTCAAAGAACTGATCATGTACGCCGATCGGCGCGTGGCCCAGGACGCTGGCCCAGATTCCGGCCAGCACCTCTTCGGTCGGCGTGCGCGGCGCGACATAGCTTTGCTCGCTCTCGATCCTTAACTCACTCGGCGCAGGCAGCGCGCCGCGATCGAGCTTGCCGCTGGGCGTGCGCGGCAACTCGTCGAGGACCACGAAGGCCGCCGGGATCATGTAGTCGGGGAGCGAGTCTTTGAGGAAGGAGTGTAGGGATGTGGAAAGGCCCTCATCCCCGGTGCTTCGCACCACCCCTTCTCCCGCTGCGGCAGGCGAAGGGGGAGAGGTGGTACTTTGTTCTTTTGTTCCTTGGTTCCTTTGTTCGTCCCCAGTTCTAGGTTCTAGGTTCTTGGTTCTAGGTTCTTCCGTCACGTACGCCACCAGCGCTTGATCGCCGTTCGGCGTGTCGCGTCGGGCCATCACCACAGCTTCGCGCACGGCGGGATGCCGCGCCAGCGCCGCTTCGATCTCGCCAAGCTCGATACGGAAGCCGCGCAGCTTAATCTGGTGATCGCGGCGGCCAAGAAACTCGATCGCGCCATCTGCGCGGTAGCGCGCCTGATCGCCGGTGCGATACATGCGCGAGCTTGAGGCATCCCCCGCGTGCTGGTTGAACGGATTGGGCAGGAAGCGCTCGGCGGTGAGATCAGGACGCTTTAAGTAGCTGCGCGCCAGGCCCGCGCCGCTCAGATACAGCTCGCCGGGCACACCGATCGGCAGGGGCAGGAGCGCGGCATCCAGAATATACGCCTGCGTGTTAGCGATCGGTCGGCCAATCGTGGGCGCGCGCTGATCGTCGGCGGCGACCTCGGTAAACGTCGAGTAGGTCGTGTCCTCCGACGGGCCGTACAGATTGAAGAGGTGCCGGGCTGCGGTCTGCCCGTAGATGCTCTGCGCCAGCGATCGCGTCAGCGGCTCGCCCGCCAGATTTACCGTCGAAACGGTTGTGGGCACGCCGCCGATCCGCACTAGCTCAGCCATCGCCGACGGCACCGTGTTGATCAGCGTCACGCTGCTGGCCGCTGGTAAGCTCGGCAGCTGCAGCGCGTTTTCGGCCAGGATCACCGTGCCGCCGACGCTTAGCGGCAGAAAGATCTCGAAGACCGACAGATCGAAGCAGACCGAGGTTGCCGCCAGCACGCCTGCCAGCTGCGCAGGACTGAACACCTGCCGCGACCAGTCGAGCAGGGCTACCGTGTTGCGATGTTCGATCGCGACGCCTTTGGGTGTGCCGGTTGAGCCCGAGGTGTAGATCACATACGCCAGCTGATCCGGCGTGACCGCGCTGGCTGGATTGTTCGTCGGCAGCTGGGCGATGCTGTCCCACTCGGCATCCAGGCAGAGCGTGCGCACGCTGTGGGCTGGTACGCGCTCGATCAAGGATTGCTGGGTCAGCAGAATCGCAACCTCGGAGTCGGCCAGCATGAACGCCAGCCGATCGGCGGGATAGCTCGGATCGAGCGGTACGTAGGCACCGCCGGCTTTGAGCACGGCCAGCAGCGCGACGATCAGATCTGCCGTCCGCTCCAAACCCACGCCGACACGCGTCTCGGTTGGCAGGTGTGTGCCAACGCCAAGCGCTTGCAGCCGGTGCGCAACCTGATTCGCGCGGGCATTCAGCTCGGCGTAGCTCAGGCGCACGTGCCCATCGACAAGCGCGACGGCATCCGGCGTGCGCGCAGCCTGCGCCTCAAAGAGCGAATGAATGCACAGCGTTTCGGGATAGGCCGCCTGCGTGGCATTCCAGGCTGCCAGCTGCTCCTGCTCAGCGCCAGTCAGCAGTGGCACCGCCGCGATCGATTGGGCCGGATTCGTCGTCAGCTGCTCAAGCAGCATCGCGTAGTGACCGACCAGCCGCTCGATCGTGGCTGGTGCGAAGAGATCGGTGTTGTACTCGACCATGCCCAGGAATCCGGCCTCGGTCTCCATGAGCGCGAAGGTTAGATCCAGCATCGACGTGCCGCTCTCGACTTCCAGCAGCTCAACGCTCAGCTCCGGCAGCTCGACGGGCGGCGTCGGGATGTTCTGGACCATAAACAGGACCTGGAAGAGCGGGTTGTAGCGCAGGTCGCGGCGCGGCTGTACGGCCTCCACAACCTGATCGAAGGGCAGCGCCTGATGTGCAAACGCGCCCAGCGTGGTTTCGCGCACGCGTTGGAGCAGCGCGAGGAAGGTTGGGTTATCGTGTAGCTGCGTGCGCAGCGCCAGTGTGTTGAGAAACAGCCCGATCAGGCCTTCCGTCTCGGCGCGCGTGCGGTTGGCGCTGGGCGTGCCCACGACAATATCGCTCTGGCCGCTGTAGCGCGCTAGCAAGATCTGGAAAGTCGCCAGGTAGATCATGAAGGGCGTGACGCTGGCCTGGTGGCTCAAGGTCCGCGTCGCATTCGCCAGCGCGGTAGGCAAGCTAAAGCTATAGGTTGCGCCGGAGTAGGTGTTCACTTCCGGGCGCGGATAGTCGGTCGGCAGCTCCAGGATCGGTGGCGCGCTGGCGAGCTGCTGCTTCCAGTATCCTAGCTGCTGCTCGCGTACCGGGCCGGATAGCCATTGCCGCTGCCACAGCGCATAGTCGGCGTACTGGATCGGCAGGTCGGGTAAGTTGGCTGAGCGATTCTGGCTAAAGCCCAGGTAGCAGGTCGCCAGCTCGCGGGCGAATACACGCCACGACCAGCCGTCGCCGATCAGGTGATGGACCGCCAGCAGCAGTACATGCTCGCTGGGGCTGAGCTGAAGCACCGTCGCGCGCAAGAGCGGCCCATGCTCGAGATCGAAGGGCGAGCCGGCATCCGCGTTTGCCAGCCGGGTCACCGCCGCCTCGCGCTCGGTGGGTGGTAGCTGCGTAAGATCGTGGAGCGCCAGCGGCACGGCGCGCGACGGTGCGATGATTTGCACTGGCTGCCCGTCGATTGTGGTGAAGGTTGTGCGCAGCGTTTCGTGGCGCTGGATCAGCGCGTCCAGCGATTGCTGAAGCGCGAGGAGGTCGATCGGGCCGCGCACGCGCAGCGGCATCGCCATGGTGTAGGCCGCGCTCTCGGGCGCAAGCTGCGCGATGAACCACAGTCCTTGCTGGGCCGGCGAGAGCGGCAGATAGTCTGTGCGTGGTGCCGGCTGGATCGGCGCGCTGGGCGGCAGGCTGCTTGCGCGTAGATTCGTGATCTGCGCGACCATCTCGACCAGCGTCGGCGCTTCGAAGAGCGCGCGCAGCGGTAGCTCGACCTGGAACGTCGCGCGAATGCGGGCGATCAGCTGGGTCGCCAGCAGCGAGTGGCCGCCCAGCGCGAAGAAGTTGTCGTCGCGGCTGATCTGCTCGACGCCGAGCACCTGCCGCCACAGATCCGCCATCAGCTCTTCTTCCTGTGTGCGCGGCGCGACCACAGCCCGCTCGACGACTTCCGGTTGCGGCGCGGGCAGTGCGGCGCGATCGAGCTTGCCGTTCGCGGTGATCGGCAGCGCGTCCAGCACAACAAACGCCGACGGAATCATGTAGTCGGGCAGTCGTTGTGTAAGGAACTCGCGCAGGCCCTCACCCCTCGCCCTGCGGGCACTCCCCTCTCCCGCTGCGGCAGGCGAGGGGAGATCTGCGGTGCTTCTTTGTTCCTTTGTTTTTTTGTTCGTTTGTTCCCCGTTAGGTTCTAGGTTCTGGGTTCTAGGTTCTACATAGGCTACTAGCCGCTGCTCTGCGCTTTCGCCCGCCGCGTCTTCGCGCAGCACGACGACCGTAGTTTGTACATCGGGATGCTGGCTAAGCACCGCCTCGATCTCGCCCAGCTCGATGCGGAAGCCGCGCAGCTTCACTTGGTGATCCACGCGGCCCAGAAACGCGATTGTGCCATCGGGCAAGCTGCGGGCGCGGTCGCCGGTGCGGTAGAGCCGTGACCCAGGATTCTGGCCGAACGGATCAGGAACGAAGCGCTCGGCGGTCAGATCCGGGCGATCGAGATAGCCGCGCGTGACCGTCGCGCCGCCGATGTACAGCTCGCCGGAAACCCAGGCCGGCACCGGCTGTAGCTGCGCGTCGAGCACGTAGGCTTGCGCGCCCGCCAGCGGACGACCCAGCGGCAGCGTCGCGCTGCTCGGCGGCTGATCCGGATCGACGGGGAAGGTGAGCACGCCGACAGTTGTCTCGGTGGGGCCGTAGTGATTGAGAATGCGCGCGCCGTCCGGCATTAGCGCCTGAATTTGGCGGACCCAATCCCAGGACGCTGCCTCGCCGCCGAGAATCAGGCGCTGGCGCGGCAGCAGACGCGACGCATCAGGGCTGCTCAGCAAGGCCCGCAGATGCGTCGGCACGATCTTGAGACAGTCGATTGGATGGCGGGCGACGTACTCCACGAGTGCAGCCGAGTCGGCGGCGCGGGCCGCGCTGATCAGATGCAAGCAGCAGCCGGTCGTCAGCGCCGGGAAGATCGATGTGTTGCCGAGGTCGGCGGCGGTGGTTGAGACGAGCGCGAAGTGCGCCGGGCCGGGCAGAGCCAGCCGTTCCAAGATTGCGTCGAGATAGGCGCTGAGCTGACGGTGTTCGACGGCAACGCCTTTGGGCCGTCCAGTAGAGCCGGAGGTAAACAGCACATACGCCAGATTCGCGGCGTCGATCGCGCTGGGCGGCAGTGTTTGTGGTGCGGCGGCGATCGAGACCCAATCGCGATCCAGGCAGATCGTCGGGCTGCCGGAGTCGGGCAGATTCGCAGCCAGGGCTTCGCGCGTGAGCACGGCGCGCGGCTGAATGTCGGTGAGCATCAGCTGGAGTCGCTCGGCGGGCAGCGTCGGATCGAGCGGCACATATGCGCCGCCGGCTTTGAGCACGCCCAGCAGCCCGACGATGAAATGCAGCGAGCGATCCAGGCAGAGCGCCACGCAGCGATCCGGCGTGACGCCAAGCGATTGGAGATGGTGCGCCAGCTGATTCGAGCGCAGATCCAGCTCGCGGTAGCTCAGCGTCTGGTCTTCGTCCACCAGCGCGATCGCGTCGGGCGTACGCTGCGCCTGGGCAACGAAGCGCAGATGAAAAAGGTCTCGATCCTCAGCCGTGGTTTGCTCTGGGTTGATCAACGCGATCAAACGTTGGGTCTCGGACGCATCGGTCAGCGCGTAGCTGGCAAGTGGCGCAAGTGGTCGCTCTACAACGTTGGCGATCAGCGTTTCGAGCGCGCGTGCCATTCCCGCCACGTCATCGGCGGCGCAGCGATTGGTATCGTAGTGCAGCGTGAGCTGGAACGTTTCACCGCGCGACTCGCAGGCCATCCGCAGCAGGCACGGCTCGACATCCGTGGTCTGGCGCTCGATCGCAAAGGTCAGATTCGCCGCCGCGTAGGGTGCGGGCAGCTCGCTGTAAGCAAAGCCAAAGGGCAGCGATCGTGCCGCTGGATCGTCGTCCAGCGCGCTCGCCAGGTAGTCCCAGGCGAAAAACTCTTGCCACTCGTTGGCGGTCTGCGTGGCCTGCTGCGTTTGTCGCAGGAGATCCACGAAGCGGTTTTGCGGATCGATCTCCTGATGCAGCGGCAGATCGGTGGCGAACAACCCCAATGACTGCGCCAGCTCGTCGTATTTGCGTCCTTCCGCCGCCAACGCGACGATCAGATCGGTCTGCGAGCTGTAGCGCCACAGCAGCAGCAGCCAGCAGGCCAGCAGCAGATCTTCCGCCGACACCGATTGCTGCTCGGCGAAGGCCGCGATCTGCTTGGTGACGACGGCTGGCAGCGACAGCGCGATCTGTCCCGGCACGAAGGATCGCGTATCGCCGGGCCGCGCGAACGGCAGCGACAGCGTGCGCAATGCCGAGAAATCTTGCTGCTGCCAGAAGGCGCGACCCGAGGCGGTATCTTCGCTCTCGATCAGCTCGTTGAGCCAGCTGGCCAGATCGACGTATTGCGGCGGATCGTCGGGGAGCGGCCCACGTTGCAGCAGCGCGGCGTAGATCGCGGCGAGCTCCTGGCCGAACAGCCGCAGCGCCGCCGCATCGGCGCACAGCGTGGGCGCTTGCAAGATCAGCAGATGCGCGTCGGAATCCAGGCGGATCAGCGCAACCTGAAGCAGCGGCCCAGCCGCCAGATCGATCGGCTGCCGACGCAAGTTGCGGAGCGACTCCTCGATCGCGGCGGCTTGCTCGGCGGGCGCGCGAGGAGACAGATCTGACTCATGGATCACCAGCGGCAATGCCTCGACGATGACCTGTAGCGGAAACTGCATGCCCGGCATCGACTGAAAGGTGGTGCGCAGGATCTCATGGCGCTCGACCATCATCTGAAGCGCGTCGTTCAGCACTGCCCGGTCGAGCGCGCCCGTGACGCGAATCACACTCTGGGCATAGAAGGGCTGCGGGCTGGTCTGCTGTATCAGCCACACATGCCGCTGCTGAGGCGAAAGTTGAAAGCCCGCGATCGGGGTCTGGTCCATGAATCCTGCCTTTGCGCTAATCTGCTTGTCTTTTGAGTCTGTCTAAATACCAGCCGAGCCGCTAGGACGCGCTGGCGTTCATCGCCTGGGCCATGCCGACCACGGTTTTGCGCGGCCCGGCGAAGGGAAAGCGTCCATGCGCGACCAGCATATTATCCAGCAGCAAAATGTCGCCTGCTTGCCAGGGAAACGCGATCGTCTCGGCGTCGAAGGCGCGGCGAATCTCGGCCAGCGCTTCCGGCTCGATCGGGGTGCCGTCGCCGTAATATGTGTTGCGCGGCAGATCTTCTTCGGCGAAATCGGCCAGCAGCGCGGCCTGAACCTCGGCGGGCAGCGCGGAAACATGGAACAAATGCGCCTGGTTGAACCAGACCTGCGCGCCGGTTTGCGGATGCGTCGCGACCGCCTGGCAGACCTGGCTGGTACGCAGCCGATCGCCGTCCTTCCACTCGAACTGCATGTTGGCGCTGCGACAAAAGGCCTCGACCTCAGCCGGATCGTCGGTTTGAAACACTTCTTGCCACGGCAGATCGATGCCTTTGCCGTAGTTGCGCACATACATCACGCCGGTGTCGGCGAAGCGCTGACGAATCGCCGGATCGATGCGCTCGAAGACGCGGCGGCTATCGGCGATCGGCGTTTCACCGCCCTGCTCGGCGACAATCACGCTGAAAAACGCGATCTTCATCGGCCAGCTGGTGGTGTAGGCCATCTCGTTATGCATCGGGATCGCCTGGTCGGCGGGATACTCGGTCGAGGTGTAGATCCGCCCGCTGACCTGGCTGCGCGGCGTCGAGCGATACGAGTACTCAAGCAGATCGCCGGCGATCGTTTTGATCAGCTGCTCGAAGTCGCCGACGGCCTTGACGTTGAAGCCGCGAAACAGGATGCCGCCATACTTCAGCAGCTGTGTCTCGATGGTCTCGCGGTTGCTGCCGGCCCAGCTCAGCAGATCGACGCCCGCGACGGCTGGCATGACCACCTGCGGCAGCGGTTGATCCGGCTGGAGCTGGCTATAGCTGACGAGATCTTGCTGCGAAAGACTGACGGCCTGCCGCCTGGGTGCTCCCGGGCCTTTGATGCTGGGTTTTTTCGGCTC
>JAFAYS010000562.1 GCA_019240175.1 Chloroflexota bacterium
CGAGCAACCGTTTCTGCGCACCGGCGACCTGGGCTTTGTGGCCGACGGCGAACTGTTCGTGACGGGGCGCATCAAAGACATGTTGATCGTCAATGGGCGCAACTATTACCCGCAAGACATTGAGCTGACCGTCGAGCGCTGCCATGCCGGGCTGCGTCCAGGCGGCGCGGCGGCCTTCGCGGTCGACGTCGCAGGCAGCGAGCAGCTGGTCGTCGTGGCCGAGGTCGAGCGCGACTTTCGTCCCGACCGTCCGGCAACAGGAGACGCGCAGGCCGAGCCCGGAGTCGCGCGCGGCGAGCACCTCACCAAAACTATTCGCAAGGCGATCAGCGACGAGCATGAGCTGCGCGCCTACGAGATCGTTTTGCTCACGCCGGGTAGCTTGCCCAAAACGTCCAGCGGCAAAGTGCAGCGCCACGCCTGCCGCGCCGGATTTTTAGAAGGCACGTTACGCACGTGGCAGACTGCGCCACAGCCTGAGCTTAAAGCCGCCGCCGATCAATAAGCGACGCAAACTATGATGCTAGCAACCAAGCCTAAGGAGAAACGCCGTGAGTTCCGCTGTCGTTGACCCCCACACGACGAAAGTTCTGCCGGATGCCGCCGCGATCGAAGAGTGGCTGATCAACACCCTTGCCGAGCAGCTCAATCTGTCCGCCGATGAGATCGAGCTTGACGAGCCCTTTGCCTCCTTTGGCCTCGGATCAGCCGACGCCGTGATGCTGTCCGGCGATCTGCAAGACTGGCTCACACGTGAGCTATCCCCGACGCTGTTCTGGGAATATCCGACAATCAACTCGCTTGCCGCTTATCTCGCCCGCGCCTAGCGGGTCGTTTCCTACACTGAGGTAGGCCACGTCGCGCAAGCCTGGTTCCCCAGCCCAAACATCGCTCTACGCCCGCAAACAGGCGTCACATGATCGAAGGTACGAGGAAGATGGAAGAAATAGCGATTATCGGTATCGGATGCCGGTTTCCAGGCGCGTCCGGACCCGAAGCATTTTGGAGCATGCTCCACAGCGGCATTGATGCCATCACCGAAGTACCGCTCGATCGCTGGGATGTGGCCGCGCTCTACGATGCCAGCCCCGAGGCGCAGGGCAAAACGACCACGCGCTGGGGCGGCTTCCTGCCTCAGGTCGATCGCTTTGATTCGCAGTTCTTCAAGATCGCCAGGCGCGAGGCCGTGCATATGGACCCGCAGCAGCGGCTGCTGCTTGAGGTTGCCTGGGAAGCGCTGGAAGACGCGGGCCAGAACATCGATCAGCTGGCTGACAGCCAGACCGGCGTTTTCGTGGGCATCGCGGTCGACGATTATGGCCGCATGATCTTCCGCGATCCGCAGGCGATCGACGCCTACGCCAACACCGGCGTCTCGTTTTCGATCGCGCCGAGCCGGCTCTCGTACATCTTCAACTGGCACGGCCCCAGCCTGGCGATCGATACGGCCTGCTCGTCGTCGCTGGTCTCGGTGCATCTGGCCTGCCAAAGCTTGCGCTCGGGCGAGTCGACGTTGGCGCTGGCGGGTGGCGTGAATCTGCTGCTCTCGCCCGAAACCACGATCGGCTTCAGCAAGCTCTCCGCGATGTCGCCTGATGGCCGCTGCTACACCTTCGACGCGCGCGCCAACGGCTATGTGCGCGGCGAGGGCGCGGGTCTGCTGGTGCTCAAGCCGCTGGCGCAGGCGCTCCACGACAACGATCGCATCTACGCCACGATCCGGGGCAGCGCGGTCAACCAGGACGGCAAAACCAACGGCCTGACCGCGCCCAGCCGCTTCGCGCAGGAGGCGGTGCTGCGCTCGGCCTACGGACAGGCCGGCGTCGAGCCACGCCAGATCCAGTATGTCGAGGCGCACGGCACGGGCACGCTGCTCGGCGATCCGATCGAGGTTAAAGCGCTGGGCAGCGTATTGGCCGACGATCGCGCGGCGGATGATCCGGTCGCGATCGGTTCGGTCAAAACCAACATCGGGCATCTCGAAACCGCCGCCGGCGTGGCCGGCCTGATCAAGGTCGCGCTGATGCTGCAGCGCCGCACGCTGCTGCCAAGCCTGCACTTCGAAACGCCTAACCCGCACATCCCCTTCGATCAACTGCCGATTCGCGTCCAGCAGACGGTCGCGCCGTGGCCCGCCAGCGATCGACCATTGGCGGGCGTGAGCGGCTTTAGCTTTGGCGGTACCAACGCGCATGTGGTGCTGGCCGCGCCGCCCGAGCAGCCGGAACGCTCTACTGTCGCGCCGCCGTATCTGCTCACGCTCTCAGCGACCACCGCGCCGGCGCTTCAGGATCTCGCCCGCAGCTACCGCGACATGTCCTTTGGCGATGACGCGGCCCGTCTGCTCTACGATCGCTGCTTCACCGCCGGCGCGCGACGAACGCACCACGCCCATCGGCTGGCGGTCGTGATCGATGATGTAGCCTCCTGGCATCAGCGGCTGGATGCAGCGCTGTCCGGATCGTCCCAGGCTGGTGTGCGTAGCGGCACGGCGCGTGGACGTAAGCGCGCCAAGATCGCCTTTGTGTTTCCGGGCCAGGGCTCGCAGTGGCTGGGCATGGGCCGCGCGCTGCTGATCCGCGAGCCGGTGTTTCGCCGCTGCATCGAGACGATCGATGACCTGATTCGCCGCGAGACCGACTGGTCGCTGGTGGAGCAGCTCTGGGCCGACGAGCAAAACGGGCGGCTGCACGAGATCGACGTGATCCAGCCGACACTGTTTGCGATCCAGGTGGCGCTGGCCGCGCTCTGGCGATCCTGGGGCATCACACCTGACGCCGTGATCGGCCACAGCATGGGCGAGGTCGCGGCGGCGCACGTGGCGGGCGTGCTGAGCCTGGACGATGCCGTCGCGATCATCTGCCGCCGCTCCAGGCTGCTGCGGCGTGTCAGCGGGCAGGGCGCGATGGCGGTAGTTGAGCTTTCGCTGGACGAGGCGCGGGCGGCGATCGCCGGGCACGAGCAAGCGATCTCGATCGCGGTCAGCAATAGCGCGCGCTCCACGGTGCTCTCCGGCGATCCGGAGGTAGTCACGCAGATGCTTGAGCAGATCCAGGCTGCCGGCGTGTTTGGGCGTCTGGTCAAAGTCGATGTGGCCTCGCACAGCCCACAGATGGAGCCGCTGCGTGCGGATCTGCTGGCGGCACTGCACGAGCTTCAGCCCCAGCGTCCGACGCTGCCGTTTTACTCCACCGTCGAGACAAGCGACACGCCCGCCTTCGACGCGGACTACTGGGCGCGTAACCTGCGCGAGCCGGTGCTCTTCGCGGCTGGCGTTGAGCGTCTGATCGCGGATAAACACACGATCTTTGTCGAGATCAGCGCCCACCCGATTCTGCTGCCGATGATCGAGGACGGCCTGCAGCAGCACGGGCAGCGCGGCCTGGTGCTGGCATCGCTGCGACGCGGCGACGAGCAAAGCACACTGCTGGATTCGCTGGGCGCGCTCTACACCGCCGGTCACAATCCCGACTGGTCGGGCGTGTACGCGCAGGGCGGCACGTGCGTATCGCTGCCGAGCTACCCGTGGCAGCGCGAGCGGATCTGGCTTGAGCAGCGCGCCCCGATGATTGCGGAACAGCCGATCCAATCCGGCAGCCATCTGTTGCTGGGATCGCATCTGCAATCGGCGGTGCAGCCCGCGCTGCATTTCTGGGAAACGATGCTCACGCCGAGCCGGCACGCTCACTTCGCGGATCATCAAGTTCAGGGCACGATCGTGCTGCCAGCCGCCGCCTACCTCGATCTGATCGCCAGCGCGATGCAAGCACTCGATCCGGCCTACGCCAGCCTTGAGCAGATCAGCTTTGAGCAGGCGCTGGTGCTCAGCGACGAGCGTCCACGCCGCATCCAACTCAGCCTCAACGCCGCGAACACCGAACGCGCAAGCTTTGAAGTGTTGAGCAGTCCGATCGACGGCGAAACCAACTGGACGCGACATGCCGGCGGCAGCGTGCGGCGAGCCACGCAAGTACCGCTGGCAGATGTGGCGCTGGTCGCGATTCAGGAGCGCTGCGAGCAACAGCTGGATCGATCAACCTTCTACGCCTGGCTGGCGGAGCACGGCCTTGAGTACGGCCCGACGTTTCAGGGCGTGGCGCAGATCTGGTGCGGCGCGGGCGAGGCGATCGGGCAGATCCGGCTGACACCGCCGGACGCGCTCGATCTTCAAGCGCATGCGCTCTACCCGGCGCTGCTCGACTCGTGTCTACATGTGGTGGCTGCCGCGCTGCGGGCCGAGATGCGCGAAGCGAACGGGCCGCTGCTGCCGATCGGCGTGGGCCGCCTGACGATCCATCGCGCGCTGATGCCGGGCGAGGAACTGTGGTCGCACGCCGTGCTGCGGACGAGCGCGGAGGCCACGACCAATGGGCGCATCGAGAGCGACCTGTGGATCTGCGACACCGCCGGCCAGGTGCTGGTAACGATCGAGCAGTTCGCGGCCCAGCGCTTGGAGCAGCGCACCGCCGAAAACGCGCAGTCGCCTTACGAGCGCTGGCTGTACGCGGTGCAGTGGGAGTCCAAAGCGATCGAGCCGCCCGCCGACAAACCGGCAGCCCAGGGTCGCTGGCTGATTCTGGCGGATCAGGGCGGCGTGGGGCAGGCACTCCAAACACAGCTTGCCACCACGGATCAACAGTCGCTGCTGGTGACAAGCAACGAGCTTGCGGCTGGTCTCGATCAGGCCGAGGCGCTCAAGGAGCTGCTCAAGCGCGAGTTTGGCCACGAGCAGCCGCGCGGCATCGTGTATCTGTGGGGCCTCGACGCAGCCGCGAGCGACGATGCGGCCCTACCGGAGCTGCAATCCGCCGTGGATCGCGGCAGCCTGGGCGCACTGCATCTGGTGCAGGCGCTGGCGCACATGGGCTGGCGCAAGCCGCCGCGTCTGTACCTGGTGACGCGCGGCGCGCAGGCGGTGACAGCCGCTGAGCTCGCGGTGGATGCCACGCAGGCGACGATCTGGGGCCTGGGCCGCGTGATCGCGCAGGAGCACCCGCAGTTTGGCTGTGCCTGCGTCGATCTCGATGCGGCTGACGCGCAAGCCGCCGAGTCGCTGGGCGCGCTGCTGGCCGCCAACGACACCGAAGATCACAACGCCTTCCGCGATGGTCAGCGCTACGTGGCGCGGCTGGTCCAACAGCAGGCGGTGACGCCGCGCCGCTACAAGCAGCGCCGGGCAGCTGACAACGTTCCCTTCCGGCTGGAAATCGCCCGGCCCGGCATTCTGGATCAGCTGGTGCTGCGACCGCTGGAACGGCGCGCGCCCGGCCCTGGCGAGATCGAGATCCAGGTGATCGCGGCGGGGCTCAACTTTCTGGATGTGCTTTCGGCGCTCGGCATTCGTCCGGATCAGGTCGACGGGCCGATTCGGCTTGGCGGCGAGTGCGCGGGAACCGTGGTCGCGATTGGTGAGAACGTGAGCGGCTTCGCGCTTGGCGATGCGGTGATCGCGGTGGCGGCGGGCAGCTTTGGCTCGTTCGTGACCACACGCGCCGAGTTTGTCGCCCACAAGCCCGCGTCGATCAGCTATGTCGAGGCCGCAACGCTGCCGCTGGTCTTTATGACGGCGCTCTACGCCTTGGAACATCAAGGACGGCTGAGCGCGGGCGAAAGCATCCTGATCCACTCGGCCTCAGGCGGCACGGGTCTGGCCGCGATCCAGCTGGCCCAAAGCCTCGGCGCAACGATCTTTGCCACGGCGGGCAATCCCACCAAGCGCGCCTTCCTGCAAGAGCTGGGCATTCAGTCGGTGATGGACTCGCGCTCGCTGGCCTTTGCCGACGAAATTCTGGCCCAGACTAGCGGTCGCGGCGTGGACGTGGTGCTTAACTCGCTGACCGGCGAGGCGCTGGCTAAGAGCCTGTCGATCCTGGCGGCGTATGGCCGCTTCCTTGAGATCGGCAAGCGCGACATCTACGAGAACCAGGCGCTGAGCTTGTGGCCGTTCCAGAAAAATCTCTCCTACGCCGCGATCGACCTGGCGCGCATGTCGGAGGAGCGACCGCAGCTGTTTGGCGCACTGCTTCAAGAGGTAGTCGCGCGGATCGCCAGTGGCGCGCTCAAGCCGCTGCCGACGCGCGCTTTTCCGATCTCGCAGGCCAGCGACGCGTTTCGCTACATGGCGCAGGCGCAGCATATCGGCAAGATCGCGCTGCTGCTCGACGATCCCGCAGTGACGATCGAGCCCGACGAAACGCCGGCGGCACTGCGCGACGACAGCACATACCTGATCACCGGCGGCCTTGGCGGCCTCGGCCTGACGATCGCGCGGGCGATGATCGAGCAGGGCGCACGGCATCTGGTGCTGGTCGGGCGGCGCGGCTCCGACGGCCTCGACCCGCAGACAGCCGACTGGATCGCAGCGCAGCAGGCGCAGGGCATCGAGCTGCTGGTGCTGGCGGCTGACGTGGCCAGCACGAGCCAGACGGCCAGTCTGATCGCCGAGATCGACCGCACGCTGCCGCCGCTGCGCGGGGTGATCCACTGCGCGGGCGTGCTCGACGACGCGACGCTGCTGCAACAAAGCCGCGAAAAATTCCGCACGGTGATGGCACCCAAGCTCGACGGCGCGTGGAATCTACACCAGCTGACGCACAACCATCATCTCGATCTGTTTGTGCTGTTCTCGTCGGTCGCGGCGCTGCTGGGCTCGCCGGGCCAGGGCAACTACGCGGCGGCCAACGCCTTTCTCGACGCGCTGGCGCATCAGCGGCGGCTGCAAGGCTTGCCGGGGCTGAGCATCAACTGGGGGCCGTGGTCCGAGGTCGGTCTGGCGGCGCGTGGTCGCAGCGGTGACAGCTTCAACGTCGGCGGCATCCAGGCGATCGATCCGGCGCAGGGCGCGGCGGTCTGGCGTCAGATCTTCAACGCGCCGCACGCGCAGCTTGGCGTCATGCCGATCAACATCCGCCAGTGGCGGCAATATTATCCGAAGGCTGCGCTGTCGCCCTTTCTCAGCTATCTGATGCAGGCGGACGCGGCGGGATCAAGCGCACAGGGCGCGAGCAGCCACATGCGACAAACGCTTGAGGCGGCGGCGATCGGCGATCGGCTGCCACTGCTAGAGCGGCATCTGTGCGAGCAGTTGGCCCAGGTGCTACGTCTGCCTGTCGACCAGATCGACAGCGATACGCCGCTCGGATCGCTCGGCCTGGACTCGCTGATGGGGCTTGAGCTACGCAACCGGCTAGAGGCCAGCCTGGATCTGAGCTTTCCGGTCACGGCGCTGTGGAACTACGAAACGATCAGCGCGCTGGCGGCGTATCTGGCCGAAAAAATGGGCCTCGAGCTACACGAAGCC